>CAYSNV010000123.1:0-3939 GCA_964432545.1 uncultured Candidatus Bathyarchaeia archaeon
GAGTAGAACCTGTACGAATAGAGGGGGATGCGGGCGGTGACAGCCCCTCTCCTTTTTTAAGCCAACCCTGAAACGGGGCGTCTAAACCCTGGCCCCGGCTCTTCGA
Organism: uncultured Candidatus Bathyarchaeia archaeon; assembly: GCA_964432545.1. GTDB lineage: Archaea > Thermoproteota > Bathyarchaeia > 40CM-2-53-6 > DTGE01 > CAYSNV01. Next base: position 107 of record CAYSNV010000123.1, read on the forward strand.
GCGGGTTGGAGGTCGGCGCACTTCGTAGCCCCGGTTCGGCGCCGATACGGGAGAAGATACAGCTGATTTCTGATCCCGAAGCCGAACCGGGGCTTCTCCTTTTCGGAGGGTCCATGAGTTTGAGCATACACGAGCTGATGCTTTACAGAGCGCTCTCACCTCGAAGCAGAGAGGAGCATATCTGGGCACTGAAGCAGCTCGCCATACTGGCAGCGATACGTCAGAGCTGAAGCGCCTCGGCGACCAGAGAAGAAACTGAAACATCCTACTCTTTTTTTCCGGCTGGGTCTGCGGTCCAGCCCGTTAAACCGGTCCAGCCTCGAGGCTGGATACCCAGCAAGCGGGCATAGAACGAGAGGGAGGTGTTTTGCACGGTGAGAAGAGATTGGAGAACCGAAACATCGAAGACGACGATCGGAACGGCTGGATGGGAACCGTACCTCCATGGAGAAGAAGCCGCGAAGGGAAGGGAGTGGTACATGGAGACGGTCAAACGGATATTCGGCTCCCAATCCGGCATCAATGAGGGAGATGTCCCTACTCCCAGAGCACCGCCGAGCAACCAAGAGAACCTATCGGAGGCTGAGAGCAGAAGAAGACAAACAAAGTCGACGTTTGCCAAGCCGGGGGAGAACATCCGCACCCCACGAGGCGTGCAGGTTACACGCCACGAGGACGGCACACTCACCTTCCGCTACCCGAACGGTGTGGTATGCATCCAGAGGGAGAGCGGGGGAGAGGACCGACATGGGCGATACCGCCGCGTCGAGACGGTGAAGACGTTTCCATCCGGCTACCGAACCCGGAACGGGGAGAAGTTGAAGACCCTGACCCGCGTCCGATACCACTATCTAGAGGCGGGAGAGAGCCGCACAGAGACACATCAACAGATGCAGAGACCACCGGACAATCTTCAACGGAGTCCCGCCAGACCTGATACCACACGCCGCCTGCCGCAGGGAAGGGCGAAGCCTGAACCCGCAGGACGGCTCCTCCCGCCTAAACCCAACCTGAAACAGATGAAGGAGGTGATTGTTTGCAGTCGTCAAAGCTGAAATGGGAGACAGAAGTCGAAGCTGAGCCCAGGACCACCGTCAGGCAGATCTTGTCCGCGAAGGCGCCGAGGTCGGTGGTCAGCGCTGTCGAGGGCGGTCTCGCCCAGGTCCTACTCGTCGACGAGATGGGTGCAGCCCGGATTGTCTCCCTAGACACCCAGACACATGGGGCTGTGAAGCTCGCAACCCTGCCGGTGTTAGCCGGAGGATGAGAGCATCCAGCCACCACCCTTTTTTCTTTCCCCTCTTTTTCCCAGCAGATCTTCTCAAACCACGATTGGAGGAATAGTTATGACTTTAACACAGAGGCTGGAGCCTGATTTCCTGCCCTTTGAGATCGACGGGGACTCCATCCTGCCCATCCTTCAGAGAAGCATGTACCGAGACCCCTACGTCTCGATCCGCGAGTGCGGTGTACAGAACGCGAGGGACGCCATCAGGCGAAGGGCCCAGCTGCAGCCGAGCTTCAACCCCATCCGAGACGGGAGGATCACGGTTGAGGTGGACACGAGGCAGAGGAACCTGAAGATAAGCGACAACGGCAACGGGATGACACGCGAGGAGCTGGTGAACGTCTACCGCTGGTACGGGGTCTCAAACAAGCGGGAAGACCCGACGCTGAGCGGGCTCTACGGCCTAGGCGCGAAGAGCATGTTCGGGCTGACCGACGCATTCATCATCCACACCAGGAGCCTCAACGGCGAGACAAGCCTAGTCTACGTGACCCTGGAGGGCCTCAACTTCCTACCCCCTGAACCCAGAGACGACTACGGAACCACCATAACCGCCACCTACTCCAAGGAGGTGAACGAGTACGAGATCGCAAAGAAGGTGAAGGAGTATGCGGAGTACCTAGAGGTCCCGGTGGAACTCAAGGTAGACGGGCGAGCTGAGGAGGTCAGCCAGCAGACCCCAAACATCCTCGTCTACAGCGACAGCGACCTCGAGATCTACCTCACCGAGGAGAACCTGAAGAATCCCCACTCCCCCTCAGGTGAAGAGTACATCAACCAGAGGTATGCCAGGCTCTTCGTGGACCGGATTCCGGTGAGAGACCGGTACTACAGGCTCTCCTACTGCACCGTCAACATACGCGGAAAGAACATGGTCAATCTGACCGCCACCAGGGACAACATCATCGAGGACGAACGGTGGGAAGCCTTCCAGAAGAGGGTGGAGGAGGCGGTCGATAAGATGGGCAGAGAGGTCTTGGCAGCCTTCGAGAGGAAGGCATACAAAGAGCTGTCCAAGAGCCGGCTCACATTCCTCTGCAAGAACTCACCAGACAAGCAGCTCACCGGACTCCTCACAGCCCTCCTCTCCGAATGCACCCTGTACCAGGGGCTGGAGAACAAGGTCGAATCAGCCTCAGTCCTCGACGCCCTCATCGAGTCAAACAGGACTGGAAAAGACATAGTGGTCTCCACCGTCGTCCTCTCGCCACGCCATGTCAAGCGCGTCCTCAAGAAGCACATCCTTGTAGCCATGAGCCAAGGAGTATGGAAAAACGTCAGGGAGACCCAAGTCAAAGACCTGATCAGGATGGTCGGGAGGGTCCGAGCCAAGACCACGAAGAAGCTGGACCTCAACACTCCAGTGAGGGTTAACGACCATGAGAGAACCCTGGGAGAGGTGATAGCCGCCCACAAGCAGGGGGAGAGGTTCGTCCTGAAGGGTGACTTCTCCCCGATCCGGGACCACTACAGGAGATCCCCGCAGGATAAGCTGGGTGAGATCGGCTACAGCGTCCTCACCTGCCGCTTCGAGAGCGTGAAGAGACACCTACTAGAGAAGGGTTATGTAACAACCTTCGAGAAGCTCCTCATGGATCTGCAGGGAGAGCTGACAGAGCACTTCAGCAGAGACTACGACCCAGCCACCAAGACCATAACCGCACCAATAATCCTGGAACAGGAGAAGAGCGCCCTCCTCAGCCAGCTCATCACGGAGACCCAGGGGAAGGTATACCGTGTGGACGGGGACCTGTTGACGAAGCTGAGGTTCCTAGGCGTAACCTACACCAACGAGGCAAAAGACATCTTCGAGACAGCCTACGGTTCCGAACGCCTGCAGAAGATCCACACACTCCTCCGCCAAGTGATCGGCGTCGAGTGCGGTTTCAGATACGAGTGGAGCACCGGCCACTCCTACGCGGAGGTCGGATGGAGCTACAGCGAAAAAATAGAAGACGTCAAGTTCTCCATCTCCGAGGAGACCCTGAAGTTCCTCAAGCTCTGCGAGAAGTCGCTCGAGGAAACGGATCTTCTCCCACTCGTCGAGAGGGCCTCCGCCCTGATGACCGCCGACAACCGCTTCAAAGCCGTCCCGGAACAGCTCAGAAGCATCCTCCAGGAGGCGGGGCTAGCTTGAAGACCCTCATCCACGAGACCCAAAGCAACCTCCTCCTGATCCACGGCGGAAGAACATACCTACTACGCAAGGACTCCGCTTCCACAAGGGTCCTACTCAAAGCAGTCGAGAGCGGGGACCATCAGCTCACCCAGCGGATCCTCACAGATCCCCACACCCGGGGAGAGGCATACTGGGAACTGGTCGAGCTCTGCTACGAGAACCCAGAACTACGGGGAGAAGTCCTAAAGCTGGAGATCGAGGATGAAGCCGAGTGGACACTGCTACAAACCATAACCCAGACCAGGAGGCTAGACGTGCTCCCGATATTATATCAGCCGATGACCGAGATATTCTTCTCCCGCGACCACAGAGTAGCCTCCACAACCACCCCCAACGTCTACGCCCTAGCAAATGCCGAGACCACCA
>CAYSNV010000124.1:0-3922 GCA_964432545.1 uncultured Candidatus Bathyarchaeia archaeon
CCATCGATAGGGTTCTTGAGGGCTGTCTCAACCTCCAGCTGAGGGTTGGGGGAGGGGGGAGTCTCAGCAGGGGTGATGATGCTGATAACCCGCTTCTCTTCGACATCAAATTCGACTGTCTTGTTCCCGTAAGGGAGTTCCACACGCATACCTGTCTCTCCTCGCCTATAGAAATCGCCGGTCGCGGTTAAACCTAACGGGAGACTCGGATTCGAAATGCGAGGTGCTTAAGGTGTAGCGGACGCAACTTTGGGTTGAGTCATCGCCTTCTGAAGTTTCTGGCGGGTCATCCGTCTCAGCTCTCTACCTCTTCCAAAATAGTCGTCGGCGAGGATGTAGAGGGCCAGCCTGAGTCTCCTGGGGCCGCTTGGCTCCAGAATTCGTTTGACGTCGGGGCATCCGCGTATCTCTGCTAGGTTCGGATGGTGCTGCCAGTGCGGGCAGAAGTTGTCGACGACCATATTCGTCAACTCCAGGTCTTCAGCCTCCTCAAGCTCGTCCTTCTCGCTCCAGAAATGGATTCTCTGCAGCCTCTCCACGAGACCGCGGAGACCGTCCACAAGATCCCTGCCCAAGCGCTGTTCGATCCAACGTAGGGCCGCGGCCCTGTAGACGTTGATGATGGACCGCACTCTCTTCGCGGCTTCAACGGCACCAGACCCCAACGCTTCCTGAAAGCGCACTATCCAGGGATGACACTCTCCACCGCCTCGCGACGGATAGGAGAACACGGTCATCCACGGCCAGTAACCCCCTTCAGGGAGGTCCAGCGCCTTCATCAACGCCTTGACCTGCTGGCTGAGCTTTTCTTCAAGGGCGGAGATGAGACTGCCGGGGTTCTCCTTGTCAAGCCTCCTGCGGGCGGCAACCATCAGGATTCCATACTTGGCGATCAACGCGTCTCGGTACCCAATCCAGTTAAGCAGCCAATCCGCAACACCGACGGGGTTCCCCCGCTTCTCCAGCACCTCACGCAAGACCTGCTTTGTGTAAGCCTTCACCTGCGCGATGACCTTTTCGTCTTCGACCCCCAGATACCGCTTGTCAAGAAAACTGACCCCGCCCGTTCCCCCGAGGTGACTGTCGAGCTCATCGAAGTTCTTCACCCTGTGCGAATGAACGCCGGTGAGCGGGTCTGACACCGCCTGCGACCTCTTCTGCTCCGTCCTTCCTTCAACCATCTTTCGGCTGATGGGCGCATGCATCGCTGGAGTATTGGGCACTGACCTTAAAAGCTTGACGGGGATCGAGAGCTCAACGCACGCGCGCTTTGCTCCGTTTTTGTATCGCAACTCTTTTAAACGATTTATGACTCTCTACGGAGGTCTATGGGAAAGAAGTCGGTGAAATGCCCCATCTGCGAGGCTGACATCGTTCAGGAAGACCCTGAGCAGCTGAGAATCGAATGGGAGCAACATGTGAAAGACCACCGACATGGTCCCGAAGATCAACTGCTCAAGTAGAAGCGGGCTCACCAGCGTTCATCCTGTCCACGAGCATATTCAGCTTTGCGAATTTCCGATTCAGAGTATCGATGTGGGCGCCCCTCCGGCTCAAGTCCCGGAGGCCAGAAATCTGCAGAGTCGATTTCTGATAGAGTACGGCAGCCTCAGAAACCCCCAGCACATGAAAACGGAAAAAAGCTGATTCCCGAAACTGCAGGTTGGAGAACTGGGGGAGAGCGTAAGAGACTTCGAGAATGGCAAAGAGAATAGTTGCAACTTCTTTTTCGATTAAAGTTTAAAAAGGCTACCCGCTGTATTGATACGCTCACAGAGGTTGGATATCGCCCTGAGCTGCTCAAGGAGTCTCGAAGTGACCTCGATGCTCTCTTTGGCCGACATCATTCTCGTCATCGGAGTCTACGTGTACGTGTTCGCTGTCATAGCTGCAGCGACAGCCCTGCAAAGGAAGTTGAAACTTCACCCAAGAGCGACCCGGCAGATGATACACATCTTCGCCGGCGATGCCATGCTCGTGTTACCGCTGTTCTCCGCCTGGTGGTATCCCTTCTTGCTGCCTTTGGGTCTCGCGATTGTCGTCGCTCTCGGCCTGACCACCAGGGGAAGCGCGTTCCGGCGGGTGATGGTGGACGAGTCCGGCCACTCCAAGCTTCACGCGCTCGGCCCGCTCTACTACGTGATCAGCATCGGGGCGCTCGTACCGCTCACGTGGGGCGTCAAGGCGGTCGGCGTGGCGACGGTGATGGTGATGGCGTGGGGTGATGGGGCGGCCGCTGCGCTGGCGCCCAGAATCCAAGGCCGCCATCGATACCCCTTCGGCGATAGGAGTCTTGAGGGGAGTCTGATCATGCTCCTGTTCGCTTTCCTCGGTGCCGCCCTCGCCTGGACGCTCGGCTCCCTGACGGGGGCTCCTCCGGTGCCGCTTGTCAAAGGGCTAGGCCTTGCACTGGCCGGGGCAGCCGTAGGCACTGTCGCGGAGGCTTTCTCCGTAGGCGCCTTAAAACCCTTCGACAACTTCACCGTCCCGCTCGCTTCAGCCCTCGCGATGATTCTGCTCCTTTGAAAAACCGAGGACAGCTTACGCGATAGGACGAAGCATCGGGAAAGCGTCCGCTCCCCCATTCGTTTCGCCTTGACTTCAAACCTCTCCCATTTCAGCTTTTTCCTTGAGGATGTTGCCGTATTGAATGAGAGCGTTTATGGCGTTGACCGCCCTCTCCGGCGTCGGGTAGGAGGGGATGTGGTTCTCTTCCAGCATCTTGACCAGAATCTGGGTGAAGTCTCCTCCGACGGTGCATACGATGAGAGGTTTACCGTAGGTGACGTGAGCCTCGGTTATGGCGTCCACAACGTCGGATTCGATGAAGCTTGTCTGGAGAAGAACGATCACCAAAACCACTCCGACGGTGGGGTCTGAGCAGACGGTGTTCAGGGCGGAACGGTAACGTTCCACATCGGCGTCGCCGACGAGGTCCAAGGGGTTGTGGGGAATCGCGTAGGTGGGAAGCTTCTCTTTCAGCTTTTCCGTCGTCTCCGGGGTGAATTCTGCCAGCGTCAGGCCGAGCTTTGACACTTCGTCGGCGCTGATGACGCCGAATCCTCCCCCGTTGGTGACGATGGCGACGTTCTTCCGCTCTTTGGGCACCGGTTGGTATGCAAGGGTTCGGGCGTAGTCGAATAATTCGTCCACGGTCTCGGCGTGTACTATCCCCGCTTGCCTGAAGGCGCCTTCGTAAACCTTCGCCGAGCCTGCGAGGGATCCTGTGTGAGAGAGAGCTGCCCTCGCGCCCTCGGCTGTGATGCCGCCTTTCAGGACTACCACCGGTTTCTTCTCGACGGCTTGGGAGGATGCGGCGAGGAACTCTCGCCCCCTCTTTATGCTCTCGACGTAGACGACGATGCATCGGGTGAGCAGATCGTCAGCGAGATAGTTCAGCAGGTCAACTTCATCCACGTCGACCTTGTTTCCGATACTGATGAACTTGCTGATCCCGATCTCTTGGGACGCCGCCCAGTCGAGCACCGCGGAGCCGAAGGCTCCGCTCTGCGAGATGAAGGAGATGGGGCCTTGCTTGGGGCGTCTGAGCCTGTATCTGGGCAGGAAGAGAGTGTCCACATGGTTCACGGGGTCGTATATCCCTATGCAGTTGGGGCCGACTATTCGAAGGCTGCTCCCCTCGATCTTCTGTTTGATTTCAAGCTCAAGCTGCTCTCCTTCCCTGCCCACCTCTCGGAACCCGCCTGAGATGATCACCGCCGCTTTCACCTTCTTGGAGAGACATTCGTCAACGATAGACGGAACTATCGGCGCGGGAACGGCGATAACCGCAAGATCTACCTGGCCCGGAACATCCTGTATGCGAGGATACGTCTTGAAGCCGAGAATCCTCTCTGCTTGGGGGTTGATGGGATACGCCTCGCCTTTGAAGTCTGATTCCACGAAGTTCTTGAAGATGACG
>CAYSNV010000125.1:0-3914 GCA_964432545.1 uncultured Candidatus Bathyarchaeia archaeon
AATCTCAGTGGGCCTCTGCCGAGGAAACCCTCCGGCATTTCATAGACGCCTACTGTACCCCTAATGGCGTGACTGACGTCTACTCTTGGCAGGTGGATCAGACCCACGTCGGCGTCGGGATTCTAGTCGCTCAAGAAGGCGTTGTCAGACTCTACTACTTTACCGTCGAAGTCGAATAGCTCCGAGAATAGTGAGCCGATCCTTGTCCGACTCACGCGGCCTCCATTGCGTCTTCTATTAGGGTAAGATCACACTCAACAATCTTTAAGTACCATTAGTTGTAGTTCTGATGAAAAGGTCGACTCAGCTTGGCCGGAGAACTCTCAAAGGAGGCACTTGAAGAGATTATTGAAAGCCTTCCAGTCGAAATCTCCTTCGTCGATAAAGATGATACGGTCCGCTTCTACAACAAGGACGGGAGTCGGATCTTCCCCCGGTCACCAAGCGTAATCGGTCTAAAGGTGCAGAACTGCCACCCGCAGAAGAGCCTCGCCGCCGTTAATCAGATCCTTGCCGATTTCAAAAGTGGCAAGCGTGACAGCGCCGAGTTCTGGATCAACATGCACGGCAAGTTCGTCTACATACGCTACTTCCCTGTACGAGACGCCAAAGGCGAGTATCTCGGGTGCCTTGAAGTAACGCAAGATATTACTCGGATAAAGACGCTTGAAGGAGAGAAACGTCTGCTTTAAGCCGGCTTTCGACTAGCCTGCTCTTCCAGTCACCGGGGTGCGCTTCAGGGGATTGTGACACCGGCGGCGTCGTTAGTCTCGGTCACGCGTTGCCGCTTCAGCCGGGCGACCCTCTCTGGGAGCTGCTACAATGTGCCTGTAACGCTTCATTCTCACTACTGAGACTATGGCGGCTGCGAGTAGAAGTCCACCAAAAGTAGAGGGAGCCGAGAAGCCCGGAACTACATAGACTACGCCTACTCCTGTCGTGGTGGCGCTTGATGTCGATGTCGCCACTGAGAAATAGGCTATTGCAGTCTTGTCAGAGTTCATTTGGACGGTTAAGTATGTGCCACTTGTTCTTCCTGTTCCGTAGTTGTCCCATTCAATCCAAGTGGAGTTAGAGGGGAACGAGGAAACCGTTAGATTGACTGCGGATCCCCTATCCACTTCAAGCGTGAACAGCGTCTCTTTCGTCTCGGCCTTCTTCACGCCGTCTCTTGAGTATTCCGCCACGATGAGAGTGTTGAGCTCGTCAGGAGGCTCTGACGGGTATTGGAACTCCTTAGGATGCGCGTGAACCGTGAGCGAGAAATGATCGAAGGTACCGGTGGTTCCTGAGGTGGAGATCTGCGTTTCAGATGTGGAGGAGGAGGCTGAAGAGGTGACGGATGCTGTCGGGGAAGTTGACTGCTGTGATGTAGTTGCTTCTGATGTTTGAGACCCGGGCTGGGTGGTGACTACGGTTGTCGTAGGAGTTTCAGTCGTGGTCGTTATAGGCCCAGATGTGAAATGGACACCGCTGTGCATGTCAGTTGAGTCGAGATATAGGTTTGCGGCAGACGCGTTCAGCTGGAATGCGAAGCACCAGCCTGGAGGAATAGATAAAGCTGGTTTTCCGGTGAACGTGAACGTGTATTCCTTGATTCCTATCTGATCGAGGTCGAAGACTTGCGGCTCAGTGACTCCAAAATAGCCGGCGCCGAAATTGAGAAAATAGAAACCGTAGCTGAGTTTGCAGAAGGATGATTGGTTGATTTCCAGCCAGAGATTGAAACTCCAAGAGCCTGAGCTGAAGTTCAGTCCTGCTGGCTGGAAATCCGTCCGCCATATAAAGTCGATGTACTTGCCAGGATGGATGATCTTGCTAGGAGTGGTTGAAGTAGGCTGTGTGGAATTCAGCAGATATTGCCAATGCGGCTCCTCCCCACGCTTGTTCGTCAAATAGTAATCTGCTGAGGTTATCTCGTTAGAACTCGTCATCGAGAGGGATGACGTGAGCAGGATACCGAAGACAAGAGCCACTGACAATACATTCCGAAGTGGCCGCGTCCAGCATACTCTCTTGAACATGTCGCACACGCGTGCTTGTTCCGCTATTTCGAACCCCTGAGATAAAAAGATATTCTACGTACCTAGGTCGTTGGCTGCTGGGGAGTTGCTGGAAAAATAAGGGTGAGCGGATGTGACATGCCTCATGGATCTATCGAGCGTGTGCTACGCAGTCTTAAGAGGTATTCACGGTAAAATATGCTACTTGGGTCTCCTGTGTAACTGTGCGGGGAAGTCTTGAAGGGAGCTCTTGACTTTGTGGTACCAGGCATCTATGGTGTGCTCCATGAATTCTTTCACTTTCTCGGGAGGGACTGCCTTGTATGTGTACTCGTAGCCCCCTCTCCCGATAGGATTCTCTTCCCGTATCGCAAGGCTCTTGCTCACGAGGTCTTGGAGGAGTCTTTGAGTTGAGGGTCTGCTTTTGCCGAGTTCTTCCGCCAACTCCTTCACTGTCGCACCTTCTTCTAAGAGCAGAGTCATGTAGGCTTGGATTTCCACTGCTCGAACTCCTAAGGCGCATTTCATCAGGGATTTGGGCTCGATCTTCGGAGCAAGCAAATCTGACTGGATATTGGTGGGAAACAATTCTGCTCACGGTCAAAAGGTGTTCAAATGTAATGAACTATCGAGATAATCTTTATAAATCTTATTAGCATTCTCGCTGGAGAGGACAATGGGCTCTGACGTAGAGATAGAGCTGGAGCAAATACGGAGAAGGAAGATGATTGAGTTGAGGAAGAAAGGAGATTCAGGCAACAAGGATCCGACCCACCCCACCGTCCTGACAGATGGGACGCTGCAGGAGTTCGTCGCATCCAACAAGCTTTCCGTGATTGACTGCTGGGCCGCGTGGTGCGGCCCGTGCATGATGCTTGCGCCGATCATCGATCAACTCGCAGCCGAATACTCTGGAAGGGTCGCTTTCGGGAAGTTGAACGTCGATGAGAATCCTTCGACATCTGCGCAGTATGGGATCATGAGTATACCCACCCTGCTAATCTTCAACAACGGACAGCTGGTCGACAGGATGGTAGGGGTGCAGCCTCTCCAGTCCTTGAAAGCCAGATTAGATGGCTACTTGACAAAGTAAGTGACCGTCGCGGGCGGCGCCTCACCACTCGCTCGTCTTCGGGTCTCCGCCTTTTTCCCGTTCTTCCTAACACATCGAAGGCGCTTTATTCACTAGAATACGGATTTCGGTCTACAGAATCTCTTTCAGCCTTTTCAGAAGTCTCTCATTTTCCCGCTCGGTGCCGATTGTGATGCGGAGGTAGTTCTTGAGCCCCCAGCCCCCCATGTGTCTGGTGATGAGCCCCGAGCGCAGCAGCTTGTCGTATATGGAGTCTGCCTTGTCGCCGAAGTTAACGAGTATGAAGTTGGTTGCACTTGGGACATAATCGATGCCCAGTTCTTTGAAGCCGTCGTAGAGCTGTTTCTTGCCCTTATCGGTTAGGCGCCGGACTTTAGAGACGAAAGCGGTGTCGTCTAGTGCTGCGAGAGCTGCGGCTTGTGCAAGGGAATTGACGTTGAACGGCTCCCTCACCTTGTTCATGAGTTCGCCGATCTCTGGAGTGGATATTCCGTATCCGATTCTGAGCCCAGCGAGACCAAATATCTTACTGAAGGTTCTGGTAGTGATGATGTTCCCGGTATCTCGGTACTTCAGGGTGTCTGGATAGTCTCCGTTGATCGCGTATTCATAGTAGGCCTCGTCGAAGAAGAGGATGACGTCTTTCGGAGTTCTGTTGATGAAGGCCTCTACCTCGTCTCTGTTCACATATGTTCCAGTGGGGTTGTCAGGGTTTGCGATGAAGATCATCCTCGTCCTGTCGGTGATCTGCGACACCATCGCCTCAAGATCATACTTCAGGTTCTTGCTGGGAATGAACTTGATATTCAATCCAGCGA
>CAYSNV010000126.1:0-3872 GCA_964432545.1 uncultured Candidatus Bathyarchaeia archaeon
CCACCACACGATCCCAACCGCCGAAGCCGGGCCCAACGGAGAAAAGTACTGCTGGTACCAGTGCACCGTGAAAGGGGGACGGGAGGGGAGGGACATCGACGCCTCCCAGCTCGCCCAGGCATGCGAACAACTCGGCGCAGGCGAGATCCTCCTAAACTGCATCGACAGGGACGGCACAAACCTCGGCTACGATCTGGAGTTGACGCGAGACATCACCCAGGCGGTGAGGATCCCCGTCATCGCCTCCAGCGGCGCCGGCCGCGTCGAACACTTCCACGAGGTGTTCACACAAACCGATGCGGAGGCAGCGCTTGCGGCAGGCATCTTCCACAGAAAAGAGGTCTCAATCAACGCGGTCAAGAACTACTTGAGAGAAAGGCGTGTAGAGGTAAGATAAGTCCAATGTTGACTCGCCCAGAAATCGCTGAGTAGGCAGAGGTTCTCCTCGTTTGGTGAAAGGGAAAGGTCCATACGTGGGACTAGAGCGCGCGCTAGATCTTAGTTCCTCCGCCAAGCGCTAGGAGATGCGTGATGGGAGAATGAACCTGTTGGGTTTTGATTTCTTAAGAAAATGTAAGATTTCTTTCAATAACGAGAAGAGCGAGGTATATCTGGATCTCGAAGAGTGAGGCTCTCTTCCCAGGCGTTTCTGCACCGGCCGTCACTCACTACGTCGAGTCAAGCGGACTCGAGACGGAACTTCAGAATCACATCTTCTTCGTCGCAAATGCATCACATTGAAGTGGCTGGGCGAGGGTCGAGTAGAAAAGAGAGTAGTCCTGACTCATTTCTTAGTCAGAACTTGGACTTCGCCTGTTCTCGTGCCGACGTAGACCTTGTCAGCTAACCCTATGAACAGCCCGGTCTCGATGACCCCGGTGATCGCTCTCAGGCCTGCATCGATTTCCAGATAGCTCCCGAGGTTCGGAAAGCTGACATCTAAGATAAAGTTGCCGTTATCGGTGACCACCGGGCCGTTCTTTTTCACCGCCAACCTCACTCTCGGGGCTCCGCCGGTCTTCTCTATCTGCCTCGCGACTGAGACGTAGCTGAAGGGAAGAACCTCCACAGGCACCGGCCCCGTCAACCTTCCCGCCACCACCTTCTCCTCATCGACGATGATCACCCTCCGCTTCGCGGATTTCAGAAGGATCTTCTCGCGGAGAAGGGCGGCGCCCCCTCCCTTGATCATTACGAGATCTTTTTTCTCAACTTGGTCGGCGCCGTCGATGACGAGGTCCAGCTGGGGATGCTCGTTCAAGGTCGTGAGGGGGATGCGATGCTCGAAGCACAGCATTTCGGATTGGGAAGAAGCGGGCACCACCTTCACGTGGAGTCTTCCGTTCCGGACCTCCTCGCCGAGGTGTGTGAAGAGCATCGCTACTGTGCTGCCGCTTCCAAGACCGATGACCGTGTCGTCCCTTATCTCTTGTAGGGCTGCTTTGGCGGCTGCCGCTTTTGCCTGCTCAGTTGAGTTCAAGTTTCGTCCTCTATCTGTTCCAGCTTCTCCATCGCTCTCTTGACCTCGTTCTTCAAGTCCTCGATATGCTTGTCCGTGACCCTGCTTGGCATGGAAGGCTGGTGTGTCTCCGCGGGGAGAGGTTTGAAGCCGGGTTTGGGCTCGCCCAGGATGGAGCTGCTCAACTCTCGAATCCGTTCTTCAATCTGCACCAGCCGCCTGAGGTAGCTGTCTTGGAGGCTCCTCTTGGTCACCTCGAGCTCCTGCAGCTCAAGAAGCCTCTTCTTGTCGGACAGTTCTGTGCCGATGAGGGAGAGGTCTTTTTGGTATCGGGCGTTGAGGCTCTGCTGCTCGTCCTCGGAGAGGATGCCCTTCTCTTTGGCGCGGTCAACTAGCGTCAACGCGTTCTGGATGACCTCTTTCTCGATCATCAGCATCCTCACCTGGGTTCTCACGTCGCCGGTCCCAGCTGGGCCGATCAGCATTGCTTCAGATCTGACTTGAGGTTGCGCCACCTCCTGCTTACCGAGAATGGACTTGAACAGAGACTTGAAAAAGAGCGTGAACCCGGGTTGGCGACTTGGGTCTCTCATCGGTCTGCCTTCTCTCCCTTCACTCGGCATGGTTGGAGCTCTTCTCCCCGCCTTCGCTTATTGAATACTATTGCTTGAGGGGTTTAAAGCCCCCGCGCTACCGTAGTCCAAGCTTAACAGTCTTCAGGCAAACAGCCTGACTCAAGAACGTATCGCTAGGCGGTTCTGTGCAGTCTGCGGTTGATCGGGAAGGGTGATAGGAACGGTTGAAAAAGAAAGAATTAAGTGAGACTCTTCTCTATTTGAATGCGGGTGCTTATAGTTTTCTCCATGAAAGTTCTCCGAATTTTGCTGCGAGCTCGTTGAATTCAGCTCTCTCTTTGTCGACCCCACTAGTTCTCATCCATGGACAGCCACTCATTCTCGTAGGCTGTTCTTTTAGGAAAGGCAGAGAGCTAGCGGGGAAGAAGCCTGACACCATGAGAACGGACGGTCTGCCAGCGTATCGAGACGCCTTCAACAAGGAGTTCTTCACTCAGGAAGCCCCGAACGAAGCATATCAACTCTATCATACTGTCAGGGGATATGAATAACAATAAGGTGGAGGCTGAATGGGGAAATTAGGGATCTGGAGAAGGTCATTCGAGGCTCAAAATGTGAGAACACACTTATTTTGACAGGTTGTCAAATATTTCACAATTATATCAGAGAACCTGAAGGATTGAAAGGGAAAACGCCAGCGGAAGCCTGTGGAATTGGGGTTGAATGGAAAAACAGGTGGATTGCACTGGTCCAGAATGCGAGTTCAAAAACTAAGCTGCAATGACTTTTTTTGTTCCGCTGTTTAGCGCCTTAAGTACCTCGTAATGTTCCTGAATAGTCTCCTTAAGGCTCTGCTTCTCTTTTTCTGTGATCATTGGGTTAACCATTCCGCTATTCGTAATGAGAGAAGGATCTCTAAGATAACCTAATCTACCTCCAAGTTCTCTGATCAATTCGTCATGTAACCATTCAACCAGCTCTCTTCGAGGATACCATGTGACCATCGTCATTCCAATCTAATAACCTTTGAGAGAATATTTAAGAAGACTTGTTCATCAACCGAAAGTATCCCCATCGGTTTTAACCGGAGACTACACAGAATCCGCTAAGCCACTGCAATTCAACCCGCTCGATTCTGCGAGCGCGCCTGCTGAGATTGTGATTGCGAAGCTGACCCTGAGCGTCCTTCACGTCTTCCCGACATACCGGAGGTAGGTGTCGGTCTTGTTCGCGCAGGTGGGGCAGAGGCAGTAGAGCCCCGCCTCTTTGAACGGGAGCAGCCTCGTCGGGCAGAGGGCGTAGTATTCGCAGTCCTCGCAGGCGACTTGAGCGGAGCAGAGAAAGCACGGCTGCGTCTTCTCTGTGGGCAGCTTCTCAAACTCCACCTCCTCTTTGAGGATCTCTGCGAGGACCCGTCTCACCGCTTCCTCGTTGGCTTTGCTCCTGAGGTAGAACACCTTTTCGGCGCGGTCGTAGCCGACGCCGATGCGCATCAGCTCCGCGAACTTGTCCTTCCCCATGAAGGGGAGTTTGAACCCGTCTTTCCTGAGGATCTTCACGAGGATTCCTCTTACGGCTTCTTCATGTAGCCGGCTTCCTCCTCGGTGAGGGCGAGCCAGCGCTGAATCTGCTGGGCCTTCTTCCTGTCGGAGTTGTGGAGCATCCGCAGGTAGGGGAGGATCTCAGTCGTCGAGGCGCGGGTTGACAGGTGGCACCGCGTCTTGATCTTGGCCGCGATCTGGCCGCGGATGAAGCGTTCCTTCTTGGTTCTCCCCATCTGGATGATCTTTTGGGGCGGGTAGGAGAGCGCGGGGGGCGGGGTCTGCGCGGGGTTGCTG
>CAYSNV010000127.1:0-1398 GCA_964432545.1 uncultured Candidatus Bathyarchaeia archaeon
TTCCACCTTGAATGAGTATAGGGCATTCCATTGACCCTTGACCTCTCATGTTCTTCTTGCCATTTCACCGGCTTGATCTCTATCAATGAAGAAATCTGCAATTTGACACGCCGGCACGAAGGCAATGACAGGAGTGGGTTCCGTCGCGAGTGTCGTTGCTCTGCTGCGTCACGTAGGGGGCGATTAAGCACGCGCGAAGGCTAATCGAACCATACCGTCCCAGCCCATTCATGGGATCAGAAATCTGACAAGAGGTGATTCAGCCACAATAATCATAGATCCCTAGCTTCTCCGGAACTCCGACGACCTTTCCATCCTTGATTTCAATCGGTATCAGCGGTGCAGCTCTCGGAGGCGGTCCAGCGACCACCTTCGCCCCGGAATACTCGGCGCCATCCTGCATACTATTTTTGACAACGTCATACGGATCGAAGGCCCCGTCGTGGCATCTGCAAAAGATTACATCCTCATTCGGCCGGTCCAGACGCCAGGTGGATATGCAACATAGATGAGTACAAGTGCTGGCGAAGGCGATTAAACCGTCTGTGGCCTTTGCACCCTTAAGCCTGCTTTCATCAACACGGATGATGATTGCCGGAATGCTCCCGCGCCAGACAACCCCGGCACCCTTCCCGACGCGGTCGAAATCCTCGACCATAACTTCTGCCCCAGCTCTATCGGAATACCATGCCCCTTGTTCCATTCCATACCTGAAGGTGTTGTCAACCTCGCCCGGCTGCTGGCCCGTTCCGGTGCTCGGGAGAAGTGACTTAAGAAGTGAGAGGAATGAGATGATGGTACCCACAATGCCGGCAGAGACCATCGCCTGTACGAACCGGCGGCGGTTCAGCCGCGATCTCTTCTTGTCGTGACGGCCTGGGATCTTCTCAGCCATAATTCTTGCTCTTCCGATCCTTTTTTCGCAAATTCTGTGGCGAGTAGGGGGGTTGAGGATAGCGGAATGACGATCAGCCAATCACTTATTGTAAGCGGGATCGTGTCGAAGAGGATGTCGAACGCCGGGGTGTACAGGACAGCCAGCTGCATCAAGAGTGATATCGCAACTGCAGTTATCAGCCACCTGTTGGAGAATGGCCCGATCTTCAGGAGCGAGTGCCGCTCGGACCTGCAGTTGAAGGCGTTGAACAGCTCGAAGATGACGAGGGTTGTGAAGACCATCGTCTGTGCATGGACGAGGCCTTTCAAATGGTATGCCCAGTCAAAAGTCGGCAGCAGCACGATTATCATTATCAGCGATACGCCAAGGATTAGTAGCTTGATCGGTCGGGTGAAGATGCTCTTGCGGGGGTCTCGGGGCGGGTGCTGCATGAGGTCGGGATCTGGAGGGTCGACGCCGAGTGCCAGTGCTGGGAGTCCGTCTGTTGTCAGGTTGACCCA
>CAYSNV010000127.1:1498-3843 GCA_964432545.1 uncultured Candidatus Bathyarchaeia archaeon
ATGTCTGAGGCTTCTTTTGCGACATCTGTCCCTGTTATGCCCATGGCCACGCCTATGTCCGCGTTCTTGAGCGCAGGTGCGTCGTTGACGCCGTCCCCTGTCATCGCAACGATATGCCCTCTCGTTTTCAGCGCTTTCACGATACGCATCTTATGTTCAGGCGAGACGCGGGCGTAGACTGAAACACCTTCAACAAGATCTTCTAGTTCACCGTCGCTTAGACCGTCGAGTTCACTTCCCGTAAGGACGCGATCCTCATCTCTCAGAATTCCTAGTTGCTTGGCTACCACGGAGGCTGTTAGTCTTTGGTCTCCGGTGATCATGACCGTTTTGACTCCCGCGTTTCTGCAGGTTTGGATCGCCTTCTTGGCTTCGTCCCTCGGGGAGTCCATCATCCCGACGAGACCAACGAAGGTAAAGTTGTGTTCTACATACTCCTCTGTATACTCGATGGGGTCGCTTGAGGCTGGCAGGGTTCGGTAGGCCAGAGCGAGAACTCTTAGAGCGTCGCTGGCCATGCTTTCATTAGCGGCAAGGATTCTCTTCTTCTCGCTCTCGCTGAGCGGTGAAACATCACTCTCCTTTAGGATGCTGATGCATCTTTCTAGAAGGATTTCAGGTGCACCCTTCATGTAAGCGACCGTTGCCCCTTGAGGTGTGGAGTGGACGGTTGTCATCCGCTTCCTCTCGGAGCTGAACGGAACCTCGCCGACCCGAGGATACGCATCCCTTATCTTCTCTTGATCCAAACCTGCCTTGACGGCTAGTACAACTAGCGCGCCTTCTGTGGGGTCTCCGATAAGGGTCCATGAGCTGCTTTCGGACTCGAGTCGTGAGTCATTGCAGAGTAGGCCAGTCTGAGCTAGAATAGGTATCCTTTCGTCGTTAGCGACCTCTCGGTCAAAGAGGAAGGTGCCTTTCGGCACGTAGCCTGTTCCCGTGACATCGATGAACCTGTCGTTGAGGTAGATCCTGCGCACCGTCATCTGGCCTCTGGTCAACGTGCCCGTTTTGTCGGCACAAATGACGGTTGTGCATCCGAGGGTTTCGACGGCTGGGAGTTTCCTCACGATGGCGTTGCGTTTCGATATCCGCTGGACACCGATGGCTAAGGCGCCTGTGACTACAGCAGGCAGGGCCTCGGGAACCGCTGCCACGGCTAGGCTGACGCCCCATATCACCATCTCTAGGATCGGGCGACCGCGGAGGATGCCCAGGCCGGCGACGACCACGCAGACGACGATGCATGATATTCCGAGCCACTTTCCGAGATGTTCCAGTCGATTCTCGAGCGGCGTCTTCTCCTCTGTGGAGGCCTGAATAATCTTCGCAATCTTCCCAAATTCTGTCCCCATCCCAGTTGAGAAGACTACGGCTTTACCGTGCCCGTAAGTCACAGTTGTGCCCGAGAAGGCTATGTTCGCCTGTTCCATGACAGGTGCGTTTTCAGCAACGGGTTCCACATGTTTCCTCACGGGCGTTGATTCTCCAGTGAGCGACGCCTCGTCAACCTTGAGGTTGAACTCCTCGATGATTCTGGCGTCCGCTGGGATTCTGTCTCCTGTCTTGATCAGAATTACGTCGCCTGGAACGATATCTCCGGAGGGAATCTGCATTTCCCTGCCATTTCGCATAACAGTAGCTGTTGGAGCAGCCATCTTCTTCAGGGCTTCCAGAGATCTCTCGGCTCGGTACTCTTGAGCGAAGCCTAGAATAGCGCATGCGAAGACTATGGCGAGGATGACGACAGCATCAACAGTCTCGCCTACGAGAAAGGAGAGTAGCGTCGCGGCCAAGAGAATAATTATCAATATTTCCTTGAATTGTTCAGCGAAGATTCTGAGAGGCGATATCTGCTTCTCCCGTCGCAACTCATTCGGTCCATATCTTTGAAGCCTTGCCCTAGCCTCTGAACCGTCCAATCCTTTCACGGAAGACTGAAGGGCCTCCAGCACTTCTCCAACACACAATGAGCGAAAACGCGTCACATGATCGTCTCCTTACAGGCAAGAAATGCAATATCTCGGAGAATGGCAAGAAACCCGCTTCGAGTTGCGAGCTCAGAAAGTCTTCTTATCCCACAGCATTGCGATAATCCAAGCCGATGAAGAGCATTCGACATCACGCTTGATCTCCCGGACCCTGCCCCACCACCGCTCGGCGGGCCTTGGAACCGATAGATGACTCTGACGTGCAACTTGAAGCCAAACGAGGCCTAAATTGAAAGATCCTGTAGAAGAGGCTCGCGTTAACGGTTTGAAAGACTGCTGCTACAGCTATCGGTAGCGCCGCTTGCTGTCCAAGTGAAACAAACGCGACACCCATAGCCAGCGGCAGATGCTTCA
>CAYSNV010000128.1:0-3838 GCA_964432545.1 uncultured Candidatus Bathyarchaeia archaeon
CAGTTAAATTATACGTATATGTAAATCTTGATATCGGAGAAAAGCGCATCTATACAGAAGACACTGAGGGATTAGTGTGCGAGCCGGCTCCCGCATCCTCGATCTGAAGTACAAGCTCATGACAATTGAGATGCTCAACCTGGCGAAAAGCTACTACACCTACCGGGAACTCTCACAACTCATCGGCCTCCCAGAAACGGTCTTGAGCAGATACGTGAAGGGGCACGTTCTCCCGACGATCGAAAGGGCCGAGTCGATGAACAAGATCCTGCAGAAGGTCCTCCGCCTCGACTCGGAACTCCAGAAGCGTATCAAGTTCGACGAGTACGGATACTTCGACAACACTCGTATCATCTGGGATACCCTGTTCCTTGAACGCGCTGTCCAGTACGCGATGAACAAGTTTGCCGGAAAACGGATCACCAAGGTCGTCACCGCTGCAGTCGACGGCATTCCCCTCTCGACGCTCCTCGCGCACCGGCTAGGCGTAAGGCTGGTGATCGCCAAGAGGGAGAGGGAGGTCGGCATCCGAGAGTTCATCGAGGAGGTCTACATACCTTCAAAGACCGCTGTCATGATGAGCCTTTACATCCCGCGTGGCGCCATGAAGAAAGGCGACTGCATCCTCATCGTCGACGACGTGATTGACAGCGGAGAAATCCAGAAGGCACTGATCAAGATCGTGGAGAGGGCAAAGGCGGAAGTTACTGGAATCTACGCCATGATCGCCGTGGGGGACGAGTGGAAGACGAAGCTTGAACAGGCCACCCGGGCCCCGGTGGAGGTCATCTTTCAGGTCTCAAAAAAGAGCGGCTGATTCTAAGACTCACCTTTGTCTGAGAAGAGCTTGCGGATATTCTTCGGGTAAGGCGCAGTAACGACGCTCTTCTCTGTGATGATCCCGGTCACAAGCTCAGGTGGCGTCACGTCGAACGCCGGGTTCAGGGCGTGTACCTCTTCAGGAGTTATCGGAATGCCGTTGATCCACGTCACCTCATCCTCGCTCCGCTCCTCAATGACCACCTTGTCGCATGGAGTATGAAGATCGAAAGTCGACAATGGCGCCGCGGCGTAGAACGGAATTCCAAAATGGTGAGCCGTCACCGCGACGGTTAAGGTTCCGATCTTGTTGATCACGTGACCTGTGGCAAGGACCCGATCGGCTCCGACAACGGCTTTCGAGACCAGCCCCCTGCTCATCACAGACCCGACCATGTTGTCCGTTATCACCGTGACTGGGATTCCGTCGGTGTGAAGTTCGAAGGCTGTCAGTCTCGCTCCTTGGAGTCTCGGCCGAGTTTCGTCGGCGAGAACTCGGATCCTCTTCCCCTGCTCGATGGCCGCCCGGATAACGCCCAGAGCGGTCCCATACGCGACGGTTGCGAGTGCCCCTGCATTACAGTGGGTGAGGACCGTGTCCCCATCCGAGAGGAGCTTCGCCCCGTAGGCTCCGATTTGGCGATTAGTCCTCACATCCTCCTCAGCCATCCGCTGTGCTTCGGCAATGACAACTCTTCTCACGTCCACGGCCTCTCCTGGCGTCGAGGCCGCTTTATTCATCACCTTCTCCAAAGCCCAAAAGAGGTTGACCGCGGTCGGCCGCGTCTTCTGTATGACCTCCTTTGCCGCATCCAGCTCTTTCAAAAGGTCGTCTCGACTCTCTGCTCGGCTGTGGTGTGCCGCCAGGGCTAGCCCCATCGCAGCGGTGACCCCCATAGCAGGCGCGCCCCGCACAGTCATATCCTTGATCGCCTCTGCCACATCCTTGACTGATTTCAGTCTCACCAGTTTGAGATGTGTGGGGAGCCTCTTCTGGTCTATGAGGACGACGCCGCCGTTATCCCAGGCGACAGTCGGGGGCAGCGAGTGGGTCTTCAACATTTCTCATCTTGGTTAATGCTGGGATGCCAGGATCTTAAAAACCCGACTGAAATCATGCTTCCAGCGAGTTTATCAGCTACCTTCAATCTTAATGGAGCGTGATGGAGGCATGGAGAACTCGGTCGAAGCCGTAACCGCGCGGCTATCGAACAGAAAAGTTGCCGTTCCTCTCTCTGACGCGGTCAAGGACCTCCGTGAACGAGGCTTCGGGGAGATAAATAAGCGTTGTCTTCACTTCGCCCCCACGGAAGCGCTATATCTTGCTGAGAAAGGGAGGATCAAGGTTCTGGACGGCAAGGGCACGCCTCTCAGCCTTCACGATCTCGCCAAACGCCTCGCCGATGACAAGTACGAATCATGGATCAAGTATCTCATCTACCGGGATCTCAGAGACCGCGGCTACATCGTACGGGGGACCTCTCGATTCGATTTCGAGGTCCAAGGAAAAGGCGCGCTCCGCCGCCTTGTCACGATCATCCACGAAGGGAGAGACGCAAGCCTCGCGCGGATGGGCGAGCTTCTGCGATACTCCCAGAAAGAGAAGAAGGAGCTTGTCCTCGCCGTCATTGACCGGAGAACCGACATCGTCTACTACACCCTCGACTCCCTCTCCATCTAGCCCATAGGGGAAAGGTGATGCCCGAAATCTCTTTCACGCTGCCACGCGGAATGAAGGATATCGGCCCCCAAGAGATGGCCAAGCGGCAATGGGTCACTGACAAGATTCTCCGCGTCATTTGCCGCTACGGTTTTCAGCTGGTGGAACCCTCCACGCTGGAACACCTCGAAACCCTTGAGGCGAAAAGCGGGCCGACGATTCGGGATGAGATCTACTTCTTCAAGGACAAGGCGGACCGTAACCTCGGCCTGCGATTCGACCTTACCGTCGGCATGACGCGGATGGTCGCTGGCAGATCCGACCTCCCTGAACCCATCAAACTGGCCGCCATCGCGGGCATGTGGCGCTACGATGAACCTCAGTTCGCGCGCTACAGACATTTCTACCAGTGGGACTTGGAGATCTACGGCACGAAGGAGCCGATCGCCGACGCCGAGATCATCGCCGCCAGCATCGACATCCTTGAGGAGTTGGGCTTGAGAGAGTACGAGGTCCTAATCAGCAGTCGTCAGCTTGTAGATGGGTATTTCGGGGCGATAGGCATCACTGACCAAGCTCAACGAGAGCAGGCGATCAGGGTAGTGGACAAGGTGCGCAAAACCCGCCGCAAGGAACTTGTGGCCCGATTCTCGGAGATCGGCGTAAAGGATAAGACTCTGGGCAAGGTTCTGGACTTCATCACGCTCAGAGGAACTCCATCTGAGGCGCTCGCTCGACTGGAGACTCTCTGCCAAGACGCCCTGTTCCAGACGGGCCTTGCGAACATGAAAAAGCTCGTCCATGCCCTAGAGTCATTTGGGAAGATCGACAAATGCAAGCTGGATATGAGCGTGGTGCGCGGTCTCGACTATTACGACGGCATCGTCTTCGAAGCCTACGACAAAGGTGGGGAAGACATCGGCGCCATTTTGGGTGGGGGCAGATATGACAGGCTGGGAAGCCTGTACGGCAAACACGACCTGCCATGTACAGGTGTCGCAGGGGGCATGGAGCGTCTCTTCCTCTCCCTCGAGAGGGCCCATCTTATCCCAGAGTCGGAGGCGCCGGTGAAGATCTATGTAGTGGCGGCAAACGACACAGTGCGCAGTCACGTGCTAGGGTTGGTTCAGCGGATTCGAGAAGCAGGGGTGCCGGCTGATGTGGACCTGAAGAACCGGTCTCTGAAAAACCAGCTTCAGTATGCCGACGCCCTGAAGATTCCCTACGCAGTGATTCTCGGCCCGCGAGAGGTCGAACAGCAGCTCGTGACAGTCAGAGACATGAGAACGCGCCAGGAGCAGAGAATGGCCCAAAGCGAATTCCGCAACTGGCTCGCGCGGCTGTCGGCTAGCAATATGT
>CAYSNV010000129.1:0-3834 GCA_964432545.1 uncultured Candidatus Bathyarchaeia archaeon
GCATTGTCTCGATTCTCCTTCTATTTCGCCATTCTTCATGTTCCAATTCTGGTTGCCCGGCTCATCCTCAAGAATCCTGTAGACAAGACAGCGGGCACAGTCTCTGGATTGGTCTTCTGGTTTGGAGCCACATGGATAATCAATCAACTAGTAGCTGGGAGTATCGCCTGGTTTGTTTTCCTAGGGTATCTGATCGCACTAATCGGCGTAAGCATCGTCGTACAAAACGCGGTAATTCTTGGAGCACGAAGCCTCCGATCGTGATTCCCAATTCCTGACGGAGCGGACTCCAGGTAACGTGCGACGGAGATCGATTACTGTCTGGAAGAATATTGGTGCCCGCCTCGTCCCCTGTAGAAGGCCCCTAGTATTATGAGCACTCCGACTACTACAACCACGATCGGCCACCACGGAACTTTGACACCGTAGACCTCTTGGAGTATGGAGCTGACTCCCCAGAGGATTATTATCAGACCAACGATGACAGCGAAGATCTTGCTGCCTCGGGGGATGCCGAAACATTCCTCTTCCGGTCTTCTGTAGGGCTTCCCCTTTTCTGTCAAGACGATCTGTGACCCGCATTTGGAGCAGAATTCAGCTTTGTCCGGGTTCTCAGCACCACACTTCTGACAATAAACCATCCTTTTCACTTGCACCATTTATTGGATCCAGTATCTATTTAAAACTAATTCAAGATTCCTAAATCCAGAAGCAGGCTAAATCCCACCAGCGGGCAAAAGTTCCTGTTACCTGATACCTCTGATCTGTCGATTCTAGCAGCAGGCACAATTATAGATCTATATGGGCGTGTCGACTCGTGGGTTCCTACAGCACATGAACCGCGGAGGCTTTGAAGCTCAGATACACCACCGACCCAAGGGTGAGCCCCAAGTCCTTAAACGAGGTCTTGGTGATGGTGGCGGTGAATTCTTTTCCCGCAGCTACCTTCAGCTGAACCTGTTGATTCAGATCAGCGATCTCGATGATCCTTCCTTGTAGCACGTTGCGGGCGCTGCTGTGGATCGCCGCGGTCGAGGCGATCATATCCTGAGGTCTAATGTAGACGGTCACGTTTCCCTGTTTCTGAGTCAGAGCCTCTATGACCGTCCCCCTGCCAAGGTCGATGAGGGAGAGACCCTCCTTGTGAGGAGTAGCGTAGCCAAGATGAACATTCCACAGCCCGGCGAAGTTGGCGAAGAAGTCTGAAGGCTTCTGGAAGACGTCTTTCACATCGCCTATCTCGACCAGTCTCCCTTGGTGCAGAATGCCCACCTTATAGGCAAGCCTTTCCGCTTGAGCCATGTTATGCGTCGCCATCACAACCGTGACATTCTGATCGCGGTTCACCTTGGCCACAGTCTCCTCGATTATACTCATGTTCCTGGGGTCCAAGTTCGCGGTAGGCTCATCCAAGAGTAACAGCTCGGGGTCGAAGACCAAGGCTTGGGCGAGCGAGACTCGTTGCATTTCTCCCCCGGAAAGAGTCAAAGCTCTCCTTTTCTCAAATCCTCTTAGCCGAACCAGCTCGATGACCTCTGATATTCTCTTCTTTATGGAGCTTCTGACGCCTCGGATGCGGAGAGGATACTCGATGTTCTTGTACACTGTGGTGTTAAACATGACGCTCTGCTGAAATACTATTCCGATTCGTCTACGCAATGCGAGTTTATCTCTTTCAAGATGTGGAATTCTCTCACCATCGAAGAAGACGTGCCCCTCCGTCGGGTCCTCGAGAAGATCAAGCAATCGTAGCAGCGTGCTCTTACCACTTCCGCTGGGACCAACGATCGCCAGGAAATTGCCTTGGTGAACTTCGAGACTGACATTTTCCAAAGCAGTTGTGTCACCATATTGCTTCGTGACCCCTTCGAGTTCGACAAACAGCAATCTACTTTCTCACACCCATCCACTGCATATGGGTAAGAATCACGTTGATGATGAAGGAGAGGAGAAGGAGAATCAACCCAAGAGCAATAGCCACTCCGAATTCCCCCAACTCTGTCTCAAAGACTATCGCGGTTGTCAGGACTCGGGTCGCCCACCGGATATTCCCTCCCACGATCATCACCGCACCGACCTCCGAAATGGCGGCACCGAAAGCAACGATCACCGCGGTCAAAAGTCCCAGCCTCGCTTCTCTTAGAGTTGTGAACATCAGCTGCACTCTGGTCGCACCAAGGGATACCGCTTTGTCGCGTATCGCCTTGTCCACTGACCCGACGGTGGAGACCGTGACACCGATAACGAGCGGCAAGGCCATGATCAGCTGCGCGATAATCATGGCGGTTGGTGTGTATAGTAATTGAAGCGGACCCAAGGGACCTGATGTTGAAAGTACGAGGTAGACGAAGAGCCCGACAACAACTGGTGGGAGGCCCATCAGAGTATTGACTATACTGATGAGAGATCTCTTTCCCGTGAATTCTCTAAGCGCTACCGTCGCGCCTATCGGAATTCCTAGTAACGTTCCGATGATAACTGCAATTCCGGAGACCTTCATAGTCAAGAACATGACGTGATAGACTTCTGGATCAAAGGAAGACAACAGCCAAAAGGCCTTGATCAAACCATCGACGATGGGGTTCAATTGAAACATCTGCTTGAAGACTCAGATTACAGGTGGAGAACTGTTGAAGAAATGAATTAACGATGGCTCACTTGCTCTTCGTTGACTCTCCACGACGGTAGGTATTCCT
Organism: uncultured Candidatus Bathyarchaeia archaeon; assembly: GCA_964432545.1. Lineage (GTDB taxonomy): Archaea > Thermoproteota > Bathyarchaeia > 40CM-2-53-6 > DTGE01 > CAYSNV01. Next base: position 2,697 of record CAYSNV010000129.1, read on the forward strand.
ATAGCCAGGGCGTAGGGATCTGCAGCATCATACCACACCAACTCCTGTTCCTGATCAGGGAAGCCGAGCATATGTGCCTTGGTGATGTTTTGCGCCATGGGGATGTAGAGAACTGTGCCACCTTTTCTGAACTCACCTATTAGCCGTTGTCCTTCCTCAGAGACGATGAACTTGGCAAAGGCAATAGCCATCCTGTAGTTGCGTTGAGGATGCTTCTTGGGATTGACGGGTATCACTCCATATGGGTTGTAGAGTTGAACATCGTTCTCGGTCATTACATCGAGGTTGCCTAGCTGGTCTCTGAAGGATGACCATGTGGCCCGATCGGTCATTGTGTACGCTTTCTTCTCGTTAGTCATACGGATCACCGTACCCATTCCAGCGCCAGCTTCCAGATACCATCTGTCTATCTTGCTTGAGGGTGCAATCCCCAGCCTTTTCCAGATCTCTAACTCCTTGACATTGGTTCCGGACCTGTCTGCTCGGGATACGAATATCGCCCCCCCTCTCATACCCGTCTCCGCGATCTTCCTGAAAGCATAGGTAGCGTTTGTAGTGTCGCGGATCCCTGCAGGATCATCCTCAGGGCCTACGATGAGGAAGTCATTGTACATCACTCCAACCCGGTGTACTCCATAGCCTTCAGCCACAAATGCCTCTTCCAGCTCTCTCGCATGAACGAGGACGACATCCGCGTCTCCCCTCTTCGCGACCTCTATGGCTTCACCAGTGCCCTTGGATAACACCCCGACTCTGACGTTGTACATTGATTCGAAATGGGGTAGGAAATAGTCGAAAAACCCTGAATCGAAAGTGCTGGTGGTTGAAGCGAGGATAAGTTCGTTCTCTCTAGGAACGCTTCTGAAATCAGAAGCTGAGGTGGCCTTGGTACTGGCTGAATTGAGTCGAGAGGTACTCGATGAGATAATCTCAGAATAGCCCGCTGTTGTAGACGGCATGATGCGTGATTCTCGAGAAGTCAGACAATTGGAGTCATTGTAGATGAGAAGACCGACGGCAACGATAATGACAAAGATTGTGGGCATAACGATGATTCTGGTCGCCCTCATGCTAGCCGCCAACAGTTTCTCGTTTCCTTGGAGTCTCGATTTGTCACGTCATTTCCCCCGTTATATAT
>CAYSNV010000130.1:0-3831 GCA_964432545.1 uncultured Candidatus Bathyarchaeia archaeon
CAGACCCTCACTGACCAGAACAGGGACTTGAACAGCCAGCTTCTGACGCTCAAGCAGGCATTGGAGATTGAGAGAGAGCAGCTGTCATACTACAAGAATCAAGCTGAGTACTATTCCCGAGTATCCAAGCAAGGCGCTGTCGGGAAATCCCTAACCGGCTACGCCCGTATGAGCCTCGTCGCTGTGCGAACCGTCGGCTCCGAGTTCTCCGTCAGCTACGAGGGTGTCATCCTCGACAGCGAGGTTGAGCTCCGCAAAGGCGAGGGGCGGGCCCTCATCAACACTGAACCCAAGATCGGCATCGACATGCAGACAAGCCTTCGGACCGCGGTGTCTGTGGCCGAAGCCGTCACCGGTGTGTCGTTGAACGCCACCGACGTGGTGTTGACGATACGTTCCGACCGCGAGGTGGAGATCGTCGACGGGCCGAGCGCGGGAGCCGCCGTTACCGTCGCGCTCATCGCTGCTGTACAGAACCGCACATTGAACCCTGGGGTCTACATCACAGGCACCATCAACCCCGACGGCTCCATAGGGAAGATAGGAGGGGTGATGGAGAAAGCATTGGCGGTTTCCAAGCAGGGTGCGCAGGCATTCTTGATCCCCCTAGGAGAGAGTGTGATACAAGGATATCGGCCGGTCAAGACGGAGCCGATTCCAGGCTTCACGATAGTCACGTACGAACCATACGAAATCAATGTTCAAGAGGAGTTGTCCAAGACAGGTTCGCCTACCAAGGTTATTGAGGTAGCGAACATCCACGACGCCCTTGACCTGCTAACTTCCTCTTAAGAAGCTGCTCTTTGCAGTCGAGCCTCACGTAGGTCAACACTTTTCTATAGGTACCGCGCTTAAGCTACCTAAGCAGGGGAAGTGAGACGTGTTGGAGAAGTCGTATCCTAAAGCCAAGTTCTCGAACCGTCTGCCAAACGGGGACTTTCTCACCCTCAGCGTGTGGTCCGGGAAGAAAGACCCCAAGGCTGAAGTTCTGACCGTTCAGATCAGACACATGGCGGGCGTCGAATGGGAGACTGTGGGGAGATTAGCGGTGTACCGGACAGGTGATGGCAACTATTCCCAGCTCCCTGAACGTCCTCAGCAGGTAAAGATCAAGGGGACAGAGAAGCCGTCGAGGGAAGATGAGCCGCTAGGAGACTACTGACGGCGAGTCTTCTGATACTTCTCTTTCAACAGCGGATCATATGGAGCCTGCCGGGAGTCGCATTTCGCTCTCGGGCATAGCTGGCAGCTGTAGAACTTGACTTCTGTGGGGAAGAGTATCCCAGAGGTGCTCTTTCTGGGAATCATGCAGCATTCTGGGGTTAGTCTCACGTCGATAGCCTGCTCCACGCCCCTGAACAGAGAGAACAGGTGAGCCTGCTGCGTAATCGGCCAATCCTCAAGAGAGCCCGGGTTCATGCTTGAGAGCTGCCCTGTCACATACTTGGACTTAAGATGCTCTTCCAGACGGTGGCGGGCATCGTTCAACGCAGCGTCGCCTATCGCCTCGAGATAGAACCTTTTCAGGAGGTTAAACCGCCTTGCCTCCTCCTCCAACTTTCTTCCGATCGTAAGGATGTAGGGGAATACTTTCCCCGCTTTGGAGAGGTTCATCGCCAAGACTCGGCTTGTGAATTCTATGCCGCTAAGCTTAACGCTGTCGTCAGAAACATGACTGATGCAGGTTGCGTCATACACGGCCTTAGCTTCGATCAGGGTGTTGGCGACCTCCAGCATCTCAACGATATCGGAGAATCTCCTCCCCTTCTTGTTGGGGAACAGCTTGCCGCAAATAGCCGTTGGCTCAAGGATCACAGGAATCTTGTCAACGACCTCCATCAGGCTCCCCTCAAAGGCTTGGTGAGCTAGTTGAGTCACCGCGCTAGATTAACTCTTCTTCTCAGAGATGCGTTCTGACCGCGATCTAGTCCAGTTGAAGAACGACTCTCTCGCCCGGCTCTCACAGCTCGGAGTCCCTCTACCGGTTGGAGCCAGATCTAGGGGGATGTCAGATGCGCACCTCTGGATCAGTGGTGACCCCTTCGTCAGGTCAAACGAGCTCATTATGAATTCCGCGCTAGCGCGGATCTAGGGGAATGGTGCAAGTTGACAAGTTCTGGTAAATAGCTTTTATCTCCAGATCAGATCAATATCTGTAAGCTGATTTAGCAACGAGTTGTCTCTTCTTGAGCTCGCCATCCCATTTACAGTTGCCGCTTCTTGCGAACCTTACTCTATCCTTTTGAACACACGTTTTTCTCAGGAAGAGGGACTATGAAGTTCTGTGACAGGTACGGCACGTACATGGAACGGACGATGAAGGGGTTTCTGTGTCCCAAATGCAAGAACCAGGTGAGCGCAAGGGCTCTTGAGGTCAACACGTTCGACGCCTCCAGCCCGAACCCGGTCTACGTCCTCGACGGCAGAGAAAAAGTTGAGTATGTGCGTATCAGCCACACCTGCCCCCGATGCGGCAACCAGTTGGCGGTTCGTTGGTTCTCAGCGGCTTCGGGGGAGCATGCAGGCGTCAAACGGGAGAGGACCGTGGAGCATTTCAGGTGCACGAAGTGCAGTTTCACCTGGGTCGGCACCTGAGTTAGGGAGTAGCTTACGTCCAGTCATCAGCGTCCATGACCTGCTTGGTTTCACTGTTCTCCGCTCGTTATAGCCGGTAGAAAAAACGCCGCTACTTCCTTACGTCGATGAGAACTCTCCTGGTCCGAGGGCCGTCGAACTCGCAGAGATAGACTCCCTGCCACGTTCCCAGAACAAGTGCTCCGTTTCTGACCAGAAGGGTCTGGGAGGGTCCAACGAGGCTTGCCTTAATGTGCGCTGGCGAGTTCCCTTCGGAGTGCGTGAACTCTCTGAGGTCTGAGAATAGGGTTCTCAGTGCGTATATGAAGTCGTGTCGCACAGAGGGGTCGGCGTTTTCGTTGACCGTCACACCTGCGGTCGTATGGGGGATAAAGACCGTACAGATGCCTTCACTGATGCTACTGCGGGAAATCGCGTCCTGAACCTGCTCGGTGATCTCGATGAGCTCTTCCTTCTTTGACGTAGGGATGGTCAACTGGTGCATGAGGAAGGAAGTAGAAGCGCGCCCTATTATAGGCTTAGGCGCCTACTCCTACAGGCTAGCGGTGTGCGGCGGCTCGCGGGCAGTAGCTTCGTCCTGTCCAAGGGTCTACCGCCAACGCATGACCGCAGCGAGGGCAGAACTGGTCTCTAGGGTATGGTGCGGGAGGCATGAACACAGCGGGCGAGACCGGAAAGCCTGGCGGGAACGGGAAGTACGGGCACCGATAGAAGTGTCGGCAGTAGACGCAGTTTGGATAAGGCCCCAGTGGGCATATGAATGCGACAGGAACTGCGTACATCCTTTTCACACTCTCTACACTTGGAGAAGAAGGCTATATATAGGTTGTTACTTTTCCGTGATGAAATGTTCCCAGCCGGCAGGCCGGATCGGCACCTCTTTCCCCTCACTCCTGACTACCACATCAAGCCGTTCGGTCGCGTATCCGATGTTGAATACCTGTCCACCAACGCTCTCGACCGCTCTCACCGCTTCGTTCCACCTCTTTTCGTCGACGGTGAACACTAGGTTGAACTCTTCTCCGCCGTAGAGGGCGAGGTCGTACGGGTCTGCCCTCGTCTCGGCAGCGAACTCGTCTATGTTCCTTCCGAATGGGATGTCGGTCACCGTGAAGCCCACGCGGCTCGACCTCGAGAGTTCATGTAGGGACCAGGCGAGGCCATCGCTGGAATCGATTGACGAGGTTAACGTCCTAGATCTGGATAGGGCGAGCCCCTCTCTGAGCTGGGCCCTAG
>CAYSNV010000131.1:0-3818 GCA_964432545.1 uncultured Candidatus Bathyarchaeia archaeon
CTTCTATAGTACTTATTTTTTATAGACATTCTCCACCGCCCGGTTACTATTATTCTTTGCCGATATCAACCTACTCTTTTTTGCCTGAGAAAGTAAACCTAACCGCCTACGGTGGTTTTAAGGGTAGTTAAGTCTCCGCGACACTCTTGAGGGCTCTTTCTATTGAAGCTACGGTGTATGCCAAACGTTATAAAGGAGCTGCCCGGTAGAGGGTAGCCTCTCTACAGTCTGAGGCTGGGTTCGGTGAGACGGCGGAGAAACTGGCTGCTCTTCCTTATCGTTGTTCTGACCTGGGGCTCTAACTGGTCAGCGCTGAAGAGCGGCTTAAGCTACGTGGACCCCGTCAACTTCCTTTTGCACCGGTTCATGCTGTCAACCCTGGCTCTTTTCCCTCTCGCCGTGACTTCATGGCAGAAGATCCCTAGGGACGGAGAGACGTGGGGGAAACTGGTATTGATGGGGATGGTTGGTGCGTCGGGCCAGCTCTTGACCTACATGGGGCTCGTTTATGAAAAGTCGGGGATAAGCGCGGTTCTCACCTATACGCAGCCGCTATTTGTCTTTTGCATGGCCGTGGCGTTCCTGAAGGAAGGAGCGGGGACAAACCGCCTTCTTGGCATCCTCGTCGGTTTCTCGGGCGTTGTCGTTCTGTCATTCAAAGGGGCAGACATCCTCGCGGGCATCAAGTACTCGTTCGTTCTTTTGATCCTGGGGGCGGTCATGTGGGCCGTCTCCATCGTCTTCTACAAGAAGTTTCTGCTCCACGTTGACGCTGTGGTGACGAGCGTCACCCAGCTAGGCGTGGGTGCGCTCATGCTCTCAGCGCCGGCAGCCTTCAGGGGCTTCTACTTTCCATTCGCGGTGAACTACCTACTCATAATCCTTTTTGTGGCGATAGGCGCGTCAAGCCTGGCCTTGACTGTATGGATTTTCCTTTTGAGAGGGGAAGAGGCTACAGTTCTGTCCTCTTCAAGTTTCATAATTCCGATGGCTGCGCTCATTCTCGGATGGCTGCTGCTGGGGGAGAGTGTCGAGCCAAGATCTCTCGCAGGTGCCGCTCTCATAGTGGTGGGGGTTTACCTCGTCAACAGGGTGTAGGAGTAGCGCTGCAGTATCCAAGGCAAGTCCGAACGGCGTTCTGAATCAATATCCGCGACGAGGGAGAGATCCACGCTAGGGGGTAGGGAATGTCAAGCGTTCCCGTCCGTCGGAGAGAGGCTACCGTAATCTTAAATTGCCACTCCGAAAAGGTAGTTACTTGCTCAGACTGGTGAGTGGTTCGCCGGGATCGCCTAGCGGTATGGCGTCGGCTTGCTATCTCCTCTGACAGAAAGCCGATGACCCTTTGGGTCTCGAGGGTTCAAATCCCTCTCCCGGCGCCAGGACCCCAAGATGTGCTTTTTTCTCTTCCGGTCTGCGGGATGCGAATCCTCTTAGGGGGTTCTTGGAAGATCACCCTGCCTGTCCTCAAGAACGGATTTCATCCCCGAGAAGAGGCTTAGGAGGAAGGAGTAGAACTCCTCCGGTTGAGGCTCAGGCATTCGCTTGAACTCTAGGAGCCCTGAAGCGACGCGAACTGGCCTAATGGATATCTCTCCTTTCGCCACGAGGTCGTCAAGATACGCTGCAATCTCATCCCTTTTGAGTAGGGGGACGCCTTTGTTCCTTCTCCACCGATTTCCGTACTCTTCAATCAGGTTCGCCCATCCCTCCACTGTGGCGAGGTCGTACCGGAACTCTTCAGGAGGAATGAGTGGGCTCAGCAGCGTCAGCATCCAGCAGCCGAGCAGTTCAGTGTACGAGGGAGTCTTAACCGCGTGGACGGCGTGCAAGTACTCGTCCTCGTTGCTCTGTATCCTCTGCGCGATAGGGTCCAGTCTCACACGTCTCCCGTCAAACGCGAGGGTTACCCTGAATCGGAAGGCGAGTCCCTCTTTCAGCAGGGTGAAGGCGTCTTTGGCGGAGCCCTCCGAAAAGGAGGAGAGAAACCGGGAATAGGCCTTGTTCAGGATCTCTGCCAAGTTGTGGATGAGCGTTTCGCCCATGTCGCCGACGAACTTGGAGATGGTGTTTTCAGCCTCTTTGTCGACGTTGGCGCTGGAGAGCTCAAGCTCGTAGGTGAATGGGAAGTTGCTGAAGATGATATCGTTGTACTTGATCGTTCCTTCCCGGACTCTGATGATGCGTTTCGCGGAGACATCAGAGAAGCCTAGCTTCCCTTGCAGATGTTGCTCGTACTCGGCGCCTCGTCGAGTCTTGGCGTAGAGTCGTTTAGGGATCTTCGTCTTGCCTCGCTTGATGGTCATCTGGACGTAGTCGTCCTTCATCAGTCGCTTCAGCGTCTTTGCCAGTGTCGTGAAACTGAGGCTGATGTCGCCACGTTTGAGACTTCGCCACAACTCGTTGAATCCGACCGGTTTCTCCGTGGAGAGGTTTTGGAGGATGAGGGAGTTCTGTTTTTCAGGCTCTGGGAAGGGGCCGCGCCGCATCACATAGTTCACTTCCTTGTAGTACTATCTTATATGATAGTATTTAAATCCTCGCAGAGACACATCCTAGCTGCAGAGGTGATCTGTTACGGCATTCGTCGGACCCTGGGAGATCGCGCTAATCCTCATCGTCGTGTTCATAATCTTCGGCCCCAAGAGACTGCCTGAGCTCGCCAAAGGAATCGGCGAGGCGGTGAGGCAGTACCGACAAGCGTCTCAAGAAGTCGTAGCTCAGCCGGCAAGCTCGCAGCCACCATCGAGGGGCGAAGAGGAAAGCCTCGTCAAGACGGCAAAGAGCCTAGGGATAGAGACAACAGGAAAGACCGCCAAGCAAATCTCTGAAGCGATCGTCGCGAAGGGTTCAAAGAGCTAGAGGAGTGGGCAAAAGCTGAAGATCAGCTTTACTCTCTGCATGCCTCGGCTAGCAGTAGATTGGTAGAATGATGCTACTCTACGTTGAAGATCTTCTTCGCCCTTCGCTCAGAGAGACCGTTGATGTCAAAGAACTCCTTATGCATCCATTTACCGTCTACGTTGACGACGGGGGTGATAACCACGCATCCCGTCTCGTCGCAGAAGTTCTTGACCACGTACTCTGACCTGAGAAGCTCGTGAGCGACTTCATGATCCTCAATGCTCTTTTCAGCGTATGGAAGATGATGCTTGTTGAGGAAGTTCTTCAACTCCTCACACCTAGGGCAATCTTTCTTCGTGTAGACCGTGATCTCCACAGCGCATCCCGAAACCAGTACAATTCGTTTCGATTATAAGTTTTTTGAATGGCGCCCTCTCGCAGGCTGCGGTCTGGGAACTCGGATGCGTGACTAAGACGGACACCTTACATGCGGTGGGCCAACATTGCAGGGCGCCGATATCAAAAAAAAGTGAGGGGGCTAGGTGACCCGTTTAAACAGGTCTTTCGACGCGCCGCAGATCGGGCACTTGTCAGGAGGCGTCCCGCGAAAAGTATTCCCGCAGACCGGACATACGAAAATGTCGAGCGGGGGCAGGTCTTTCCCGGATTTTACAGCCTCGATCGCCTTGTTGTAGAGCCCTGCATGCCTCTTTTCCACCTCGTTCGCGTAGTGGAATGACTGCCGAGCGTCGTTCCTCTTCTCAGACTCCGATGCCGCGATAAACTCCGGGTACATCTTCGTGTGTTCATAGACCTCGCCTTCCAGCGCGGCCTTCAGGTTGTCCAGCGTGGGTCCGACGCCTTTCATGACTCTGAGATGGTTAAGGGCGTGGACAGTCTCTGCTTCAGCCGCAGCCCTGAACAGCTTCGCCACCTGAGGAAAGCCGTCTGTTTCCGCCTTCCTGGAGAATGCC
>CAYSNV010000132.1:0-3789 GCA_964432545.1 uncultured Candidatus Bathyarchaeia archaeon
GAGAATGGCCCAAAGCGAATTCCGCAACTGGCTCGCGCGGCTGTCGGCTAGCAACATGTAGAGAAGGTTTTTTAGACAGAGACCGTCAATATCACGCACAACCAAGGTTGTGAGAGGAGGTTTGACCCGGCTTACCCCTCTGGAGAACATCCTCACCGCAATAAGGATGGAGGAGCCTGAGAGGGTGCCGGTCGCAACCCTTGAACAGGAGCACGCTGTCAAACTTCTCAGCATCCGCTACTCCGATTACGCGACCGATCCCAACGTCCTCGCCAAGACTCAGCTCTTCGTTATAGACAAGTACTCGCTCGACTTCGCGTGGATTCACAGCGATGACTGGATCGAGTACGAGGCGATGGGCAACAAGGTCAGGTTCTTCGACGACACCGTCCCCACATGCGAAGAGTACGCCGTCAAGACGGCTGAGGACGCTGACAGGCTTCAGGTGCCCGACCCCTCGCGGGATGGGCGTATGCCCTCCTTTCTGAAAGCGATCGAAACGCTGGCGAAAGAAATAGGAGACCGGATCATGATCTGCGGGAGGGTCGCCGCGCCGTTCACGGGCATGCTCCTTCTCCGAGGACTTGAAACGGGTCTCAAAGATCTCTACGTGAACAAGCCTCTCGTCGACACACTTGTTGAGAAGGCGTATCAGGTCGCGAAGATCTTCGCGGAAGAGCAGATTAAGGCTGGAGCACACGCGCTCTGGGTCGGCGACTGCATGGCCACAACCAGAGTTATTCCCCCACGCTTCCAAGACACCTACGTTTACCCGTATCAGAAACGGCTTATCGACGACGTTCGGAGGGCAGGCGGCCTCTCCTTCCTCTTCACCGACGAGAAGAAAATTGAGCGGCTGGTCAAAGAGGCGGAAGGGAACCCGGACGTTCTCGCCATCGGGACGGGCGTCCGCCTCAGCGACGCAAAGCAGCAGTTAGGAAATAGGGTGTGCTTGTTCGGGAACGTCGACCCCGTCCGCGTCCTACTTGAATCTCCGAAGGCATTCGTCACCGAGACGGTCAAAAGCTGCATCGAGCACGCTGCACCAGGAGGCGGCTTCATACTTGCCACAGGAGAGTGCACCTGCCGGAACATGCCCGAAGCGAATATGTATGCCATGATGGAAGCCGCCAAAGAGTATGGGAAATATGAACCCTAGACTCCACGTAGGATACAAGAATGTGAAGGCGACAGGAAGAATGGAGGACAAGGAGCCGAGACTGCAAGGCACAGTCCTAGAGATCGTCAAGACAGGAAAGAAGATGAAAGACGAAGGTGGGACAGAATGGGAGCAATGCGCCTTCACCCTCAAGCTGAGAGGTTACTCTAAGAGAACGCCCGATCTCACACTGCCTGACACTCTCAGGGGCAAGAAGGTGAAGATAAGCAGGTACTGTGCCCACGAATGGCACTACAAGCTCAACGGAGTCAAGACCCTGACTCCCGATGAAACTAAGCAGGTTCACAGCGGGAAAACCGACCTCACAAAACCGTAGGCGATCACATGTCACAGGAAAAGGTGCTGGACGATCTCGCCGATTCGATCGTCAACTTCGACCTCGAGAAAGCGCAGCATGCAGCGCGGCAGGCGATCGACGCCGGCATCCCCGCATACGAAGCCGTCACGAAGGGGATGAGCAGAGGCATGAAAATTGTTGGGGAAAGGTTCGAGAAGGGCGAATACTTCCTCTCCGACCTTCTCATGGCCGGGGAGACGATGAAAGCCGGCATGGCGATCCTCGAGCCGCACTTGAAGAGCAGCGCCGCAGAGGCGCTCGGTACGGTGGTCATAGGGACGGTGAAAGGAGACATCCACGACATCGGGAAGAACATTGTCGCCACCCTCCTCCTCTCCGCAGGCTTCAAAGTGCATGATTTGGGCACCGATGTCGACGCCATGAAGTTCGTCGAAGCCGCCAAGAAGGAGAGCGCCAACATCATTGCCCTCTCCGCGCTCCTCACCGTCACCATGAACTACATGAAAGTCGTAATCGACGAGGTCGCGAGAGTCGGCCTAAGGGATAAAGTGAAGATCGTCATCGGAGGAGCCCCGATCAACGAGCAGTTCGCCGCACAGATTGGAGCGGACGCGTACGGCGAAGACGCGGTGTGCGGAGTAGAGGTCTGCAAAAGAATTCTTGGGAAGAGCTGAACCAAGCGCTACATGCTGACGGAGAGACGGTCCTCCAGCGGTCCTTGGGCGGTTAGACATCCATCTGAGGGCGATATTCAGGTTGTTCCTCGGTCTCTAGCGTCTCGGCTACTTGCGCTCTTCCTCAATGTCCTCAAGGGTCATGGAGAGGAACTGCCGCAGCGTGTCTTTTCTGCACCTCTCGCACATGCGAAGCTTCTCGCTCTTCTTGAGGCGTCGTCCACAGCGGATGCATCGTCTCATACGCGGGCAGCTTCCACGACTTACACATAGATAATAGCGGTTTAAACTATTTAACTGTGGAACTTTCGATGCGAGCATAAACTAGGCTGAAGCTGCACAGCCGAACCTATATACACAATCTATGAATTTATCTACCTCGAATCGGTAGATCAACACAGGGTCCGTGGCGCAGACAGGATAGCGACATCACGAGAGCCCTGAAAGCGCGGCAGATGAGAGCCAGCTGAACCTCCTACCTCAAAGGGGAGAAAGCTGTAGGTCCGGGGTTCGAATCCCCGCGGACCCGCCAAAAAAACCCCGCGCCAGCCTCTCTGAATTCTTCACATCCTGTTCATTGAGAGAAGGGAAGAGTCATTCAAGGAGGGGGAGCTTAACGACGCGGTGCCCCTCGTTATGCGAAGTGATGGCGGCGAAGGCTGCCTCGTGGGTGTTTATCGCGTCCTCAAGATTGACGAACGTCTCCTTATCTTTGAGAATACAGTCGATGAAGTGGTTGACTTCGAGTTGGAAGGGGTGATGGGAGACGTCGGGTGTATCGGGCATGATGCCGGGGATGGTGACCCAGCCGTTCTGCCCGGGGAACTTCTTGGACCACACCCGATTAATCTTGCACGTCCCTTTATCTCCGAAGATACTCCAGTCAAAGCTGTAAGGCATGATGACATCGTAGTTGGAGGAGATCTTCCCTATCGCTCCGTTGTCGAACTTCACCAGCATGACTTCAAGCCCATCGTACTCCATAGGCGGCGTCTCTATTCCCTTCCTATAGCCGCCAGCGTACGCAACCACCTCGGTGATGTTGGCGGTTTTGTCAGGGCGGGTTTCGGCCAGCCAGCGAGCCATGTCGATGCCGTGAACCCCGGCGAGGATGAATGAGCTGACCCCGATCTCTTTCTTCCGTCCCCACTCCCATCCCGACCACCAGCCGGCGATGTGAGACTGGTAATCAGTCTCGATATAGTACACTTTTCCGAAGAAATCGTCCGTCAGCATCTTCTTGACGGTTTCGAGTATGGGGTTCCAGCGGAGGACAAAGCCGACCACCGTCTTGACGCCTGCTTTTTTCACCGCATCCCGCATAGCCTTCAGACCTTTCAGATCGGTTGCAGCAGGTTTCTCGATCACCATGTGTTTCTTGGCGGCAGCGGCTTTCACCACCTCCTCTGAATGCAGGTGATGCGGTGTGAGTATTGTGACGACGTCTACGTTAGGATCCTCCAACATCTTATCATAGTCAGTGTAGATCTTCGCCTCCTTCAGTCCGTACGCGTCTGCCAGCTTTCTAGCGCTCCCCTCCCGCCTACTGGAGATCGCAACGACCCGCGTGTGCGGATTCTGTGTATAGGCTTTTACATACTCGGGGGCGATCCACCCGGCCCCATGGATCGCAGCGC
>CAYSNV010000133.1:0-3784 GCA_964432545.1 uncultured Candidatus Bathyarchaeia archaeon
CGTCGCTGAGGGAAGAGAAAGGCTTTGAAGGCGTACATCGACACGAGCGTCATCATTTCAGCCTACAAGCCTGATGAAGAATCGGGCAAGGAATCCTTACGCGTCGCTAAACTTGACGCCGTAAGGAAGGTGGGCTCCTATATGCTTGTGGTGGAACTCTTCTCAGTCATCTCCCGCCTCTATAGGGCTTCCTTGATCGAAATGCCAACCTCTATTGAGGGTCTCCTATCGAAGCTTCCTTTCGAGGAGAGGGTTTACGCGCTCGTTAACGCCCTAATTCTCGACTGGAACCTGTCTTGCCCGAGTACGGGGTTCGAGGCAAAGCAGTTGAGGCTGAAGGACTTCGCCTTATGGATGCCCGAAGCCATGCTAGAGGCATGCGCAATGGTTCCCGCAGTCAACCTAAAGACGCTCGACCTCATACATGTCGCCTCAGCGAAGATCATTAACGATGTAAGCCACGACCTAGCATATTTTGTAACGCTTGATCAAGACATTTTAGATGGCCGAGATGAGATCAAGAAGGTAGCCGGCTTCCAGCCCCTTACTCCTCAAGAACTCCTAGATGCAATTTAAGCATATGCTTGACTCTCTCCGCGAATAAATTCGGGAGATTCATGCTTCCACTCCGATCCTCTGTTGGGTGGGCATTCCGTTGCTGCGGTTCCACCCGCATCCATCCCATCGTAGAAGCAGAGGCCAAGCCATTGGCCTGACAGCATACCCGCCACAGCGGGCAGCCATATTCAACGCGCCAACCGCGTCTCTGTGTGCTTGTAATCCACAGTCTAAGCATCGGAAGCTTCGCAGAACTCGCTGAGAATATCTTGAGCGGCAGCCTGGACATGTTTGACTCGTGTAGGCTTCTGAGATTGTGTGAACCTTCACGCCATACTCTTCAAGCGTCCATCTGAGCCTGTCTGCGGCATATTTGTGGCTCCAGTAGTTGTGAACCATCGCGTTCACCTTCCGACCATGGTGATTGTTCTGTCGAATGTTTGTGAGTTCACCAATAACGACTGTTGATGCGCCTTGCGTGTAGAGGTCTTTGACGAGTTGACGAACGAATGCGGCTGCGGCATGTCGGAAGCGATTCTTCCTTATCCTGTACAGTTTTGAGAGTTGCTTCGACTTTTTTCTTCTGTTCACGGTGGCTAATCGGTGTTGGCGTCGGGCTATACGGTTGGTCCAGTACCACCAATCTGCCAATAGGCGCCCAGAGTGGTACGCAACTGGCTGCCTCCATTCGGGCATCCAGACGGTTGCAAGGTTTCGTACCCCCAAGTCGATGTAGCAGGTCTTGGACCCCAACGGGGTGATGATCGGCTTCACTTCTACGGATTGAAAGACCCGCCACTTCTTCGACAAGGAGTTCCATGCAACTTCCAGTCGTCCCTGTTTGCCAGTCCACTTTGGTTCACCTTTGAATGGAATTGTGAGGCCACGCGGCAAATACAAGTGGCCTTCACGTATGCGGTAGCTGTCGCAGCGGAACAGTATCCTGAGCACGTATTGTCCGTCGCGTTTCCAGTACCCTGGACTCCTCACCTGCCTGATCATGATTGGAAGTTTGCCGCTTCTCTCCATGCGTTTCAATGTGAGGAAGCTGCGCCATGCCTCGTTGTTCTTTCGGACGATCTGTTGTGCCGTGGCAGAGCCAACGAGCGGGACATACTTCTTGTAGACTTGTGGGTTCCAGTCGAGCTTCAAGTAGTTCTCGTATTGCTGACAGTGCAGGTAGTTGACTTCATTCCACAGTTTCGCGCAGTTCACAGCCAACTCTTGGAGAGCGCTGTGCTGTTCCCGCGTCGGCGCGAGGTTGAAGAGGTTGGTGCGCTTCATCTTCTGCTTTGCCTCTGAATGTACTCCTGTACTGTCTTGGCGGAGACGTGTCCTGCGGTCGAGACGAGGTAGGAGTGGGTCCACAGACTTGGCAGTTTATGGAGTTCTGGGAATTCTTTGCGTAGTGTGTGTGAGCTTCGCCCTTTGAATCGTTTCACTATCGTGTGGGCGGGCAGTTGCGGATAAGCGGAGACAAACAGGTGCAGGTGGTCTGGATTCACGGCAAGATCGAGCACTTCAACACCCATCTCCTTAGCGGCTTCACGGATGACTTGTTCGAGGCGATGTTTGATCTTACCCACAAGTATGGGCCTGCGGCGTTTGGGGCACCAGATGAGGTGGTAGTTGATGAGGTAGACCTGTGCTCTCGCGTGTTGATAGCCCATATCCTGCCAACAATACACTCTTTCTCCCAGAATTTAAAGCTAACAGCTGCCCGCTTACTCCATGTCTAAAGACAGGAGCTTCCGCTCGCCTTGCTATGGTCAAATCGCCAGTATAGCTTCCATCTTCTTCAACTGCTTTGTCACTGGGTCTAACTCAACTCCAAGCCCCTCGAGTGCGTGAACACCTAGCACCTCAGCGTCTTCTTTTTCAGCGAAGACAAGTACGGTTGGAGCTCTCCGATCCATCAGCTCAACCACCCCCATACCTATCAGCCTCGTCACCACTCTATTATCTATGGTCCTGAACCCCCTCTCATCTTCACGCCTAATCCCGAGTTTATCCAATCGATCTTTCAGGACCCATGTATAGGTTGACCCGCTGTCAACTAGAAGACTGACTTCCTCGCAGGCTGAGAGACTTAAACCATAAATTCTGACTTTAACGTATGTGCGGCCCAGAGCTGACACCTAAGATTGAGAACGAGCTGAGCGATTAAAAGCTTTCACTTAAAGGTTTACTGGAAAGCTGTGAGCGGTTAATCCAGCAGGCCCTTCCTGACAAGGGGTGCCGGGGTGACTCCCGTGATGTGAATGGGCGCATCCTCGGCAAACAAAATGGCGGGGTCACATCTACGGTGTTCGTGACCAGAGTTGCTGGAGTCAACCGCAAGTCAGGCCGCTCCCTGAAGCCTTCGCCGCCCTGAACAAGCCCTGACTCATCGATGTCTGCCGAGACCAAATCAAAGCAGAATGGGCAGAGGGCTGACATGGGGAGAGCGCCTTATCGGTCTACAGCGGGGTGTGTCGAGAGGCTGATTACTTGAATTCTTTGAGCCGTATGACTTTGAGACGTTTCTTTTTCATCAGTTCTTGGACTTCCTGTTTGAGGAGGTGCCTGTCTTCCGTGAGGAGGTCTGCGTCGCCTTGGTAGGCTGCGGCGAGGCTGAGCGCGTCTGCCACGTACAGGTTCAGCTGTATCATCAGGTCCTTCGCCGCGTCCTTGAGGGTTGAGAGGGGGGTTGTCGTGAGGAAGCCGAGGCTGTACATCTCGCTTAACGTCTTGTAGGCCTCTTCGACTTTCCGCGTCTCGTAGCCTACCTTAAGGAGGGCGCGGGTGACCTCGAGGGAGGCGAGCTCAGAGGTGAGCGGCGTAAGGTTTAGGGAGAGGATGGCGTGTTGGAGTCTTAGCGCCTCTGCCTCATGCTCTTCCCCTTTCTTAAACCATTTCACGATCACGGAGGAGTCGACGGCGAAGATGTTACGCATCGCCCTCTCCTTCCTCGTGGGATAGGACGACTGCCTCGGTGAGGCTTGGCATCTTCTCGGTGCCCTCCCTTATCTTGTCGATTCTGTCGGCCAGCTCCGCCGCCTTGTAGGTTCGGATGAGCAGCTGGAGGGCTTTTTGGAACGCCTCCTTCTTCGTCTTCACCCATCCCTTCTGGATGAGCTCTTCCACCTCGCCCAGAAGCGTCTTGTCGAGTTTCACGTTGACCTGGGTACCCAAACTATACACCTGAGATATCTCGATCCCATATCTCAAGAATATAGTATATAAG
>CAYSNV010000134.1:0-3783 GCA_964432545.1 uncultured Candidatus Bathyarchaeia archaeon
TAACATTTCTTATGGGGGCTGTTCCTGTTGCATTGCCCGCCGTTTTCGCGGTGGTATTAGCCGTGGGTGCGATGGAACTTGCAAAGAAGGGTGTACTAGTAACGGGACTTAATTCAATTGAAGACGCCGCCTCGATGGAGATACTTTGCCTCGATAAGACAGGGACGATAACCCAGAACAGGCTCTCAGTTACCGAGCCTATACCGTTCTCCGGATTCAAGAAGGAGGAAGTAGCCATGGTAGCGAGGTTAGCGTCTAGGGAGGAAAGCAAGGACGTGATAGATCTTGCTGTTATTGAATACTCTAGATCTAGGGGTGGAGACGCTAGTCTCTACAAAGAGGTCTCGTTTACGCCTTTCGATCCAGCGCTCAAGAGGTCAGAGGCGATCATCGAGCAACAAGGAGGGTCCTTCAAGGTTGTGAAAGGTGCACCGCAGGTGATAGTGCCCATGTGCAGGGGGATAGATGAAGAAACTCGGACTGAGGTTAGCCACGTAGTAGAAGGACTCTCGCAGAAAGGGTATAGAACGCTGGCGGTTGCGGGGTCAGAGAAGAGTGATCTGAATAATCTACGCCTTGTTGGCTTACTCCCTGTTGCTGACCCGCCGAGACCTGATTCGAAAAGCATGATAGAGGAGTTGAAGACAATGGGTGTTAAGCCGATGATGCTCACAGGCGACAATATCGCTATCGCCAAAGAGATAGCCCGTCAAGTTACAATCGGAAGCAACATCCACCGGATGCCTGATATTTCTGTCTTAAACGAAACGGACCAAGCAAGAATTGTGGGGGAGATAGATGGTCTCGCTGAGATTTATCCGGAAGACAAATACAGAATCGTGAAGCTTCTCCAATCCAGAGGATATATGGTGGGGATGACAGGAGACGGAGTCAACGATTCTCCAGCGCTCAAGCAGGCCGAAGTAGGCATAGCGGTGAGCAACTCAACCGACGTGGCGAAAGCATCGGCGAGCATAGTTTTGACCGAACCCGGCACGAAAGAGATAATTGACGCGATCAAGACCAGCAGACAGATCTATCAACGGATGCTGACGTGGGTCATAAACAAAGTGACAAAGGTGATACAGTTTGTCGGTTTGCTCGTTGTAGGTTTTTTCTGGTTACATGGAGTCCTGCTTTCCCTCTTGGGTATGGTTCTGCTCATATTCGCGAACGATTTCGTGACAATGTCATTAGCAACCGATAACGTAGCGTACACCAGTAGCCCGAACGCGTGGAATGTGAAGAATATTACTCTGGCTTCGCTAGTGCTAGGTCTTCTGCTGATAATGGGAGGTGCTATTATCACCTTTGCAGGGAGAGAGTACTTTCACATAGGATGGGGGGCGCTTCAGACCTTCGTAATGTTGACGCTCGTATTTTCGAGTCAGTTTCGGGTGTACATCATACGAGAGAGAAGACGCTTCTGGCTCTCGTTGCCCGGCAGGGAATTGCTTATCGCGAGTATAGCTACGATAATCGGATTTGCACTTTTAGGGGTATATGGCATCATTGTCCCACCACTGACATTATCTCAGGTGATCTTCATTTTAGGCTTCTCAACACTATTCACCTTGAGTCTGGATTTCCCAAAACTCTACATATTCAAGAAACTTGGACTGTAACAATTGCTAGACAGCACGCGCTAGGTGCGGGGGGTGGGATTCGAACCCACGAAGGCCTGCGCCACAGGATTACTTATTCCTTCTGGATCTTAAGTGTGGCACCACATCGAGACTGTCCATGTGGTCCTGCCCCTTTGGCCTGACTCCCGCTCACCCAGACCAGTCGGGTTGAGCCTCGGGTACCCCCGCGTCGAGATGAGGGAAATCTCGGGGCTATCGATATTTAAATCTAGTCAAAGGTGCTCCATGCAATGACCCCATGTTCTGGTGACTGTCCGTTCAAACTTAAAATACCCCTGAAGTCCAGTTGGTAGGGACTCATCAAACGTGCGGGAGAGAACGTCGTGGCGGAGGACAAAAACGTAATCGCATACTGCGGAATCGACTGTAGCAAATGCTTCAGCCACAAGAGAACGGTCTCCGACAGCGCCCGAAAGCTCCGCAGGGAACTCAGGTCAGCAAATCTGAAAGATCTCTGGAAGGAGGTTCCGTTCCTCGGCGACTACAAAGAATTCAAGAAGACGCTTGATGGGCTTGCGATGCTGCGGTGTTCACGGATGTGCCGCGGAGGAGGAGGTAACCCGTGGTGCAAGATCCGCTCATGCGCCAAAGGCAAGGGCTACTGGTCATGCTTCGAGTGCAACGATGTCCTCACCTGCGCGAAGCTGAAGCCGATCTCGAAAAGTCGCAGAAACGAGAACCTAAAGAATCTGAGAAGACTTGAGGGTACCTGAAAGAAGGTAACGAAGGTTGAAGAGGAACCTCAAGGCGCGCCTAGGATGTGACGTGTCCTGGGATCCACCAGTTCTGTTAATCTCGTGCTTTATTTCTCGGAGGCTGCTCGGACAAAAGCCTCGAGGTTTTCTGGGGGAGTGTCACGGCAGACACACTCGCCCGTATTCACGATGAACCCACCGTCTTCCCCTGCGTCACGGATACATTGCTTTACAGCATTTGCGACATCCCTCGGTGAGCCCTGCAACAGAACCTTGACAGGATCGACGTTTCCCGACAGGCAGACGCGGTTGCCGAGCATCCTTCTCGCCTCTTGGAGGTTGGTATCGTTGCCGATTCCGATCACATCAGCTCCAACCTTGGCTTGATCAGCTAGCCGGTTTGCCCGTATTTCGTCATGGAAGACGAAAGATATCCCTCCCATGTTCCTAATCTCATCAATCAGCCTCTTCTCATAAGGAAACGCCGATTCCTGGTACTGCTGTTGCGATATGAAGCGGGAGCTTGCGAAAACATCACCAACCCACAAGGCGTGGGCCCCCGCCTCCAGCTGAGCCCTCGCAAAAGAGACCGCTATATCCAGCCCCAGATCCAACATTTTGCGGAAGATTTCAGGCCGGCGGTAGAGGTCGAAATACCCCTTATCGATCCCCCTCATCAAAATGGCGGCGGAGAAGGGGCAGGCTACCCTTCCGCAGAGCATCAGTTCATGCCCGACCTCGTCTCTCATACACTCTAGTCCATGGAGAATGACCGGCATCTTTCCATCCCCCCACGGGTTGGGAGCCTGCAGTCGATCAACATCCGTGTCGTCCCTTACTGCGAACTCGACACAGCGCGGAGGCACGACGTCCTCATACACCATTTTCGCCCCCAGACACTCAAACTCGATCCAGTCGGAGACGTACACCCAGATCCAGTCGTACCCGTAGCGCTTTGCCGACTTGATGAGGGTGGCGCTGAGAACCTGAGAGTCGGAGGCGAACTTCTGATACGTTGTCCCTGCGATCTTGATCGCGTGCTCCGTCTCAAGCATCGTGACAGCGATCCGCTCGGGGTTCTGGAATCTGATGGTGGCAAGAAGGTTCTCCAAGGGCGTCAAGAAAAGTCAACCACACTCCCTTCGTTGGGCATCGTATTTAGAATTTGCGGGAGGCTTCTGCCCCTGTGCCAAATTCAGGACAGGATTACCCTGATAGATTTATAATTTCAGACAGGCCTAATCCTATTGATGGGGACGAAGGATTATGAGTGACAAGGTTTATGGCGCTGCGATCCATGGGGCCGGGTGGATCGCCCCCGAGTATGTAAAAGCCTATATACAGAATCCACACACGCGGGTCGTTGCGATCTCCAGTAGGTGGGAGGAGAGCGCTAGAAAGCTGGCAGACGCGTACGGACTGAAGGAGGCGAAGATCTATAC
>CAYSNV010000135.1:0-3778 GCA_964432545.1 uncultured Candidatus Bathyarchaeia archaeon
CTTCGTGGTACCGGACATCCTCGCCAACGCCGGAGGCGTCACCGTCAGCTACTTCGAATGGGTCCAAAACCTGTACAGGGATCGGTGGCCGTTGGAGACCATCAACAAACGGCTTGACCAGAAGATGATCGAGTCGTTTGAAGAGGTCTATAAGATCTCCAAAGAGAAGAACGTCAGCATGCGTACGGCGGCGTACATGCTCGCTCTGGGAAGACTTGCTGACGCGCATGCCAAGCTGGGATTGTTCCCATAGCCGCCCTCGGCACCAATCTGCAAGAAGCGCTCGCCCTCAATAAGAGGGCTCCAGGAACCCCCATCTGTCTCTGGCTCTGGTAGGGTGCCAGTTTCCCTCATCACTGGAGTTCATATCTTACATCTGTCTGCGATCACATGATGCAGGTAGAGAGAAAGCGTAGAGGCAAGGTTGAGGAATTGCTGGAAGATAGGCTCTGGGACGTTGGGGACATCGACTTCGACTTTGAAAACGCCTCAGTGAGAGTTGTGCTCCTGCAGGAAGTGCCTGAGCTCAGAGTGCTAGGAAGACAGATGGGGCCTTACAGGAAGGGTGACGAGGTGGACGTGCCACGGTGGGTCGCCAGTGAAATGGTCAATCAAGGGGTCGCAAAGTACCGTGACAAGGAAGGGTTGAGCCTTCAGGAGCTTTCAAAGGTGCATTGGAGAGAGGCGCTGCCGACCTCGCGTCAAATTCCCCAGCTGGAAGAGTACTTCTACTGCAAGCTGCGACGGCTCCTTTCAGAGCTGAAGGAACAGGGAAAAAGCGATGTCACAAAACTCAAAGAATACGAGAAGGCGCTCTCGATCTCTAACGACGTCGTGAACTGTCGACTGAGAAAGCTGGTGGTGCTCGCCGCCTCGACGTTCCAGAGCGGCGACCTCTACAAGAACCTGACTTTGGAGGAGAGAGTGCTCCTCGAGGGTCTGGCCAAGGCCATAAACGTCTGGAGGGAACGGATTCTGGAGGTGAGTGAGGATGGTAAGCGTACAAGAGAGTCCTGAAGAACGGTTACTGGATTTCTTGAAGACGTTCAAAGACGAAAGCGGCGAATACAAGTACCGAAAGAAACTCACCCTCATGTCGCTGACAGGCCAAAAGTCGCTCGTGGTGGACTTTGAGGATCTCATCGTCTACGACCCGGAGCTGAGTAGAAGGATCGAGGAGGACCCAGATACCCTCTTGGAGATCGTCGGGAAGGCTGCGTTAACGCAGATGGCGATAGAGGCCCCCGAGTATGCGGAGCAGCTGGGGAAGGTGTTCGTCAGGTTCAGAAGACTCCCGGACAAGACGCCTTTGAGGAAAATAGGGTCAGAGCATCTGAACAGGTTGCTGCTCGTGGACGGAATCGTTGTTCGCGCAACACCCGTCAAACCCACCATCGTGAAGGCGGCGTTCCAGTGCAGAAACTGCAACGAGACGACGCTTATCGATCAGAAAGGGCAGCTGTTGCGAGGCCCCAGCCTCTGCCCCTACTGCAAGAACAAGGTACTCGACTTCGACATCAAGAAATCTGTGTTCATGAACTCGCAAGAGCTACGGATCCAGGAACGGCCCGAAGACCTTCCCCCCGGGCAGCTTCCGCGGGCCGTCGACGTCGATGTCGTCGAGGATCTCGTCGACGTCGCTCGACCAGGGGATAGGGTCTCAGTTACAGGAATCCTGAGGGCTCTGCAGGAAGTCTCGGCGAAAGGGGGAAGGCTCCGCACCTTCGACCTCAGGGTGGATGCAAACTTCATCGACATACCCAGCAGGGAGGCGGAGGCCATCGAGATCACCCCGGAGGAAGAGGAAGAGATCAAGAAGATAGCAAAGGACCCCTGGATCAACCGCAAACTCATCCAGTCCCTCGCACCCTCCATCTACGGCTACCAGCACATCAAAGAGGCGATCCTGTACCTCCTCTTCGGCGGCGTACAGAAGAGACTCCCCGACGGAGTCACCATCAGAGGCGATATCAACGTACTTTTAGTTGGCGATCCTGGAACGGCAAAAAGCGTTCTCCTACAGTATACTGCGCGCATCGCCCCCCGTGGTCTCTACACTAGTGGGAGGGGATCCACAGCGGCGGGCCTTACCGCAGCTGTCCTCCGTGAGAAGACGGGGGGGATGGTTCTTGAGGCGGGGGCGCTTGTCCTAGCTGATAAGGGGGTTGCGTCGATTGACGAGATCGATAAGATGCGTCCTGAAGATCGTGTCGCGATACATGAGGCGATGGAGCAGCAGACGGTCAGCGTTGCAAAGGGAGGGATCGTCGCTACTTTGAATGCGAGGGCTTCAATCTTGGCTGCTGCGAACCCGACATTGGGGAGGTATGACCCCTATAAGCTGATCGCGGAGAACATCAATCTGCCCGTGACGATCCTCTCGCGGTTTGACCTGATCTTTCTGATGAAGGATGTTCCTGACCCTGAGAAGGATGCGAAGACCTCGGAGCACATTCTGGACCTCCACAAGATGAGGAGGCCGCCGGAGGAGCCTCCGATCGGCGTCGACATGCTGCGGAAGTATGCCAGCTACGCGAGACGGAGGGAGCCGGTGCTCGCCGAGGAGACCATCAAGAGGCTCAAAGAGTTCTACCTGAAGATGCGATCCTCCTCGTTGACCTCTCCCGGATCGCCGATCGCGATTACGCCCCGGCAGCTGGAGGCGCTCGTCAGGCTCGCTGAGGCTAGGGCGAAAACGTTCCTACGCGACACCGTCACCGCGGAGGATGCGCAGGTCATCATCACCCTCATGACGTCGTCGCTGCAGGATGTGGGGTTGGACACCAGCACCGGCAAGATCGACATCGACGTCATCATGACCGGGAAGTCGAAGAGCCTTCGAGACACGATGCAGCTCGTGCGCACCACCCTCACAGAGCTTCAGGGAGACGAGGGGATCGTCGAGGAGGCGAAGGTCTTCGAAGAGCTCCAGAAGGCGGGCCTGAAAGACGAGGATATCAAGAAGGGGTTAACCCAGCTCTTGAAGGAAGGCCTTATCTACTCGCCCAAGACAGGGTACCTGAAACGGACGTCGGTGTAGGAAGCGCTCGTTGAGGATCAGCGACCTAGACATCCCTGAGCAAGTCAAGGAAGCATTGGTGAAGGGAGGGTATGACGGGCTCTACCCTCCCCAGGCGGACGCGATCACCGCAGGCGTCCTAGACGGGCAGAACCTCGTCCTGGCAAGCCCGACCGCGAGTGGGAAAACGCTCATCGCCAAGCTGTGCATCCTCAAACACACCCTAGAGAAAGGGGGAAAAGCGCTCTACCTCATCCCCCTACGCGCGCTGGCGAGTGAGAAATACGAGGAGTTCAAGGAATACTCCTCCCTCAGGAAGCCCCGTGGCGGCAGGGTCGGTGTCGCGCTCTCCACAGGCGACTACGACGGCGCCGACCCCTGGCTCAGCAGATACGACATCATCTTCGCGACGAACGAAAAGGCGGACAGCCTTCTCCGGCACAAGGCGCGGTGGATCGAGGCGGTCACGATCGTTGTCGTCGACGAAGTCCACCTTCTGACAGACCCCGGTAGAGGGCCAACTCTTGAGGTCGTTATCACGCGGCTCAGACAGATCAACCCCCGCATCCAGTTCCTCGCCCTCAGCGCGACGGTTGAGAACGCCGCGGAGGTTGCTGAGTGGATAGGCGGGAAACCGGTCACCAACGACTGGAGGCCGGTACCCCTCAAGGAAGGGGTCTACTGCGGCGGGGAGGTCCTGTTCAAGAACGCCCCCTCCCGGAGGATCGGACCGGCCACCGGTCTCCCATCGATCGATAT
>CAYSNV010000136.1:0-1964 GCA_964432545.1 uncultured Candidatus Bathyarchaeia archaeon
TGTACAAGGTGGGGAAAGAGGGGCTGACCAAGCTGCCCGTCAGAACCGTGGACACCGGGTATGGGATAGAGAGGTACACTTGGCTCTCCCAAGGTGTTCCAAGCGGCTTCGAGGCTGTGTACGGCCCAGTGCTCAACGTGATAAGACAGCTATCAGGGCTGACCGAGCTAGACCGGAGGGTCTTAGTTGAGAGCGCGAAGCTATCCGGGACTATGCGTGTCGAGAAGACCTCAGACCTCAGATCCCTCCGTAAGAAGGTTGCCCTCAGACTGGGAATGGCAGTTGAAGATCTGGAGGAGGCGGTGATGCCCGTTGAGAACGCCTTCGCAGTCGCGGATCACACGAAAGCCCTCGCTTTCATGCTGGCTGAGGGCGTAGTACCCTCCAACGTGAGGGAGGGGTACCTAACCCGGCTGTTGTTGAGGAGGGCATACCGGCTCCTGACCGAGCTGGGAATCGAGGATCGGCTACTGGACGTGGTGGAGGCGCAGATCGATCACTGGTCACCTAGCTTCCCGCAGCTCAGACAGAACAGGAAGGAGATAGCTGAAGCACTCTCAGTCGAGGAGGAAAGGTACAGGGCAACATTGAAGCGGGGCTCCGGGCTGGTAAGGAAGCTGAGCAGGGAGTTAAAAGCCAAGGGGGAGAGGGATATCCCCGAGGACACTCTTGTGGAGCTTTACGATTCGCAGGGGCTTCCGCCCAACATAGTTAAGGAGGCCGCTGAGCGTGAGGGGGTCAAAGTCAGGGTTCCCGACAACTTCTACACTAAGGTCGCGTCCCGCCACGCGGCAGCCCCAGTCCGAGAAGAAGATCCTATGATGAAGAAGCTGGAGGGTGAAGTATCAGGCTTACAGCCTACGCGCACCCTCTACTATGAGGACCCTAAGGCACAGGTCTTCGAGGGACGGGTGTTGAAGAGGGTGGGTGAAAGATACGTCGCAGTGGATGCTACGGCTTTCTACCCTGAGGGGGGCGGGCAGACCTTCGATACAGGCTGGATCCGCTGGCAGAAGGGGAGTGCAACGGTGACTAATGTACAGAAGATCGGGAACGTAATCCTCCATGAGATCGACGGCGAACTTCCCAAGGTGGGCGAGAGGATAAAGGGGGAAGTGGACTGGAAGCGTCGGTCCTCCCTGATGCGCCATCACACCGCCACTCACATACTCCTCGGGGCGGCTAGGAGGACCCTCGGGCAGCATGTTTGGCAGAGTGGCGCCCAGAAGATGGTTGACCGCAGCAGGCTGGACGTATCCCATTACAGGAGGATAACGCAGGAGGAGCTCGAGAAGATGGAAACGCTGGCTAACTCAGCGGTGACCGATAACATCCCTGTGAAAGCCGAGATCAGGCCCAGAGAGAAAGCGGAGGGAATGTACGGTTTCAGACTATATCAAGGCGGAGCGGTACCAGGCAGGGAGATCAGGGTGGTGAAGATCGGCGACTGGGATGTGGAGGCTTGCGGCGGCGTCCACTGCAGCTCAACAGGGGAAGTCGGTCTGATCAAGATTCTGCACGCTGAAAGAATCCAGGACGGTGTTGAGAGGCTAGTCTTCGCCGCGGGCCCCGCAGCGGTCAGGTCCCTCCAGAAGACGGAGAGGATGATCCGAAGGGCGTCGGATGCCCTTAACGTCCCGAAACAGAGGCTTGCGGACGCGGTCATAAACCTGCTTGAGGAAGAGAAGGAAGCGCGTAAAGAGCTGGAAAGGATGAGAGGTAGGTTGGCGAGATACGAAGCGCGTTCGCTATTAAAGGATTCTAAGATGATCTCAGGAGTAAGGGCGGTGACTTATCTTGCGGAAGACGAGGAGGCCGAACACCTCATCGACCTGGCGACTGAGATAGTGAGAGCGGACCCCGAAGCCGTTGCGATAATATGCGGAGTGAAGGATGCGGCAAGGCTCATAGTGATGGCCGGCGAGGAGGCGAGGAAGATGGGCGTGCACGCGGGGAAGATCGCT
>CAYSNV010000136.1:1974-2902 GCA_964432545.1 uncultured Candidatus Bathyarchaeia archaeon
GGGCAGCCCAGGAACTTGGGGGCGGAGGCAGCGGGCAGCCAGACTTCGGTCAAGGAGGCGGGACCAGAACGGATAGAGCCGGGGAAGCCCTGAAGCTGGCCGAAGAGACATTGAGGCGGATGCTGGCTGAGGCCGGTCAAGAGTCCAAGGCGTAGATGTACACGACCGGGATGCCATCGCTTTCAACGACGTAAGTCGGCTGCATCGTCCTTAAAGTCCTCCAAAGAGGGTTCTGCACCCGCTCAGCCATCTGTACCTGAACAACCAAGTACCGGATTCCCAGAACGTGACGGACGTAGTGATAGCTGCACCGGTAGTTCAGACGGATGTAATCGTGATCCGGGTCCAACTGCTCGAACTCGCTCGCGGAGCCTATAAGCCCGACCTCAGCGTCGGCGGGAACATTGCTCTTAACCCAATGGGCGGTCTCCTCGACGCCGCCACCGGGATGACCGATTATGAAAAGGCAGTTATCCCTGCCTACCAGAGGGTTGTAGTAGTTGAAGCTGGGAGTCTTCTCCAAAACGGTCACGAGCGAAAGAAGAAGCAGCGATGATAGCAGGAAGGCGATGGTGAAATGCCTGACGCTCGGCGAGAGCTTCAAGGCGGAGACTGCTCCGTAGGAGCAGAGCAGAATCAAGGGCGGAAGGGACGCCACGACGTAATGGACCAGCTTGAGAGGGAGTGAGGCTAAGTACAGGGACGGGAAGGCCAGTAGCATGATAAGGTAGAGCGTTGACCGCCCGATCTTCCCAGCCAAACATTCCTTCGCCAGGAGCGTAATACCTAAGATAGCTCCGACGGTTTCAAAGGGCGTAAACCTGCAAAGCACAACAGCCGGCAGAAAAGCTAGAGGGGCGGAATCGTAAGATTCACCCATGAAGTAGACGCCGTACCAGCGGCTGCGCTCCGCCCGTCTCCAGTACAG
>CAYSNV010000136.1:2912-3755 GCA_964432545.1 uncultured Candidatus Bathyarchaeia archaeon
AACCAATACCTCGGCTGGATCACGTAGAACACGGCCAATCCCGCCACGACGGCGATCAAGCTGAGGATGAGAGACCGCCTATCACGATTGACGGAGAGAACATAACTCAGGAACAACAGGGGCATAAAGAAGGCGGAGAACTTGGAGGCTAGAGCAAGGCCGAAGGAGATGCCTGACAGGAGGTAAAGGGTTAAAGATCCCCGGTTAACAGCTCGGAAGAATAATAAAGAGGAGAGCGTGACGAAGAAGGTCAACGGCGCCTCCAGCATAGCACCGGATGTACCAGAGATGAAAAGAGGGTCGAACGCGAGCAGGACTGAAGCCAAGGCGCCCACACGCCTGTCGAAGAGGTCAGCGCCGAGATAGTACAGCAAGACGCAGGTCAACGAGCCGAAGACGACGGCGGGCAGCCTACCGGCGACGTACTCAGGAAACGGGAGGAACAACACCGATAAGCCTATCAGGTACTTAGCCAAAGCCGGATGCTCAAAGTTGTACTCCCACCAGCTCCAGTAGTCTCCGCGGAGCAGCGAACCCACATAAAGCTTACCCGCGGAGATGTAGGTGACTTCATCGCCCTCCAGAATGGGGGAGCTCGCCGCCACAGACAACCGCAGCAAGAATGAGATTGAGAGAGAGAGAACAGGAAAGAGAAGATCAGACCAGCGTTGCGCCGAAGCCGAGTTGGAGCTCATCCAGCTACACCGATGTCGTTAACCCTCTGTAACGCCCTGAGGAGGTTAAAATAACCTTTCGGGCTTAGGAGATATGGTTCTAACTTTAGGAAAAATGTTTCTGATAATGTTTAGGCTGGCTAGTCCTTGATGCAACATGGTCTGCGCG
>CAYSNV010000137.1:0-3754 GCA_964432545.1 uncultured Candidatus Bathyarchaeia archaeon
GCAGCGGGATACACTCCAACGGCTTGACGCTGGCCAGGAGGGTACTCCTATCGAAGTATGGGTTGTCGCAGAGAGTTCCCGAGTTGAACAGGACGATAGGAGAAGAACTCCTGGAGCCAACCCGAATCTATGTCAGACCTGTGTTAAGGATGCTGAAGCGGTGTGAGGTCCACGGCCTGGCACACATTACTGGAGGAGCTTTCTCAAAACTCCGAAGACTTGGGCACGAGCTTGGCTTTCAGATCGATGAGATGCCCGAACCGCATGCGATCTTCAAACTGATCCAAAGACTAGGTAAGATAACGAATCGTGAAATGTATCGGACGTTCAATATGGGTGTCGGATTCTGCGTAATCGCGCCCCGTAGCGAAGAGCAAGAAATAGTGAAAGCTGCTGAAAGGGAAGGGTGTGAGTGCCATGAGGTGGGGAAGGTCACGGGAAAGGAAGGCGTCACTGTTAAAGGAGTGAGAGCCGACTGAGGTTTCTCATCACTCACAGATCGAGGTCTAAGAGCCACACCTCATGTCAAAGGCTGCCCTTAGAAGTGTCTTGTTCTGGGTGATGTTGTTCTCTAACACCTCAATCCTGTTATCTGAATAGACGTCAATGATGTTGAAGGAGTGCCCCAAGCGGCCACGGGTCCTGATGCTTGAAGTCGTTGCGGCGTTAATCAGGATAGACTGGTCAATCCTTAGGACTCTGCTCACATGACGATGCCCCATGAGGACGAAATTCACTTTTCGCTGAAGAACCATCTCCAGAATGTCCCCCGCATCCTCAAGAACGTTTGTCTCCCGACCAGCGTATGGAATAGGGACTAAATGGTGGTGAAAGACAATGATTTTAATCCTGTCTTTCGGAAGTGGACTTAACCTCTCCTCAAGGAAGCTCTGCCTGCGCCTCCCCAGACGACCCTCGTCTCTATCGGGTTCAGGACTATTCATAACGTAGATCGCGAGTCTGCCAACAAAGAGTTCATAGTCCATCCCCCCGACCACTTCCTTGAACAACTCGTGACCATAATTCCTTTCGTCATGGTTTCCAGGAGCGACTACAAGCCGACCCTTTACAGACTTCAGCTTCTCAAGGGCAAACTCGTAATCCTCGAGAACACCGTTATCTGTTAAATCCCCCGAGTGGATGACGACGTCAGGCGGGGGATTCAGATCGTTAATCTGATCTACAGTCCTATCGAAATACTCTCCAGCAAAACTGCCAAACCGAGATATGTGGGTGTCAGAGAAATGTGCTATGCGTACTAGCAGCTCACTCAAGCTGATGGCCTCTCGAACCTCGTTAGGAGTTAGATGCTTGATCTAGTTATGGCTAAGAGATTTCAGCATTGAAAGGAAGCGAAAGCAGACTACTTCATTTGACACAGACATGTAAGATAGAGCTGAAACTGAGTATCTAGTGAGGCCGCTCATACTCTTCGGATCAGATTCATCAAGGGAACGCTTAGCCCGAGGCCCTGAAGAGCGGAAGCGGCTAGCAGAGTATACTGCCAAATGACATGCTGAGTGGGACGGAGTTGTGCGAAAGAGGAAGGTATCTACGATTCAGGCGATCTTTCTTCGCGTGCTTAACAGGAGCTGAAGTATCTCGTACAGACAGAGAATAGTCTCACAGCCCTTGACTTCTTCGGGGAGAACCCATCGGAGTTCAACATGTTCCCAATCCAGCTGGATTCCCTCCGGAGATTGAACTTCAAAGAGAAATAGGTGAAATCACCCATCTGACCCCGAGTTTCTCATCCTCTACTTCGAATGGCGCCGCTGTCGCCAGGAGTCTAGCATCTTCTCGTGTGCGCGCCTATGAGTGCTCGCATTTAGTGCGCGTGCGCAAGATCAGAGCTGCAACATCCGCTGTTCGTCATAGAAGTATTTATCAGCCGAGCCTCTTATCCCTTCACAGAATCGTGAAGGGGCGATCCATTTGCAGGTGAAGACCGAGAGAATACATCTCACCTCTAGAAGGGAGGGGGACATCCTAGACATCACCGATCAAGTCGAGGGAGCGGTAAGGGGCACCGGAATCAGAAACGGGGTTGCAACGGTTTTCGTTCCCGGGGCTACGGGCGCTATAACGACGATCGAGTATGAGCCGGGGCTGATTCATGATTTCCCGGCGATGCTTGAGAGAGTCGCGCCCCGTGGGATTTCTTACGAGCATGAGAAGAGGTGGCACGACGGGAACGGGCACTCGCATGTGAGGGCATCGTTGGTGGGACCTAGCCTGACCGTTCCGTTCACCGAGGGATCCTTGACCTTGGGAACGTGGCAACAGATCGTTTTCGTGGAGATGGACAGAAGGGGCCGGTCACGCGAGATTGTCTTGCAGGTTTTGGGTGAGTGAGGATAGATCAGGGCTGAGGTGCGCAGAATTTCACGTCGTATCGTGCACACAGAGGCTTGACTCTGGCGGCCACGATGTCAAGATCTGTGCCGAGCTTCCAAGTAATCTCGTACGCAGCAAGGCTCATGAGAGTGATCGAGGCGATCGTGTGAGCGATGCCGGATTCCTTCACTATACGATTCATGTCAGGGCGTGATGCTGCAGTCAAGATCATCCGTTTTAAAGGACTTGATACATAGTGGCGGAGGCGTTCGATCTGGTGGTCCAACAGCTCAACCCAGATTCTCTCGTTATCTCGGTCGACGTTTATCACACGTACGTGAAGAGGAACGTAGTCGTGGAGACAGTATTTCTTGATGAGCTCTTTGATAGACTTCTTTTCACCGTCCGCTGTTTGGCCTCGTAGGGTGTTTAGGGAGAGAAGCGCATCGGTCTTCCTGGGGTCACGGAGGCCTATGTCGAGATAGAGGCCGAATCCTACTTTTCCCGAGTCTGTGACTACTCCTCTGTAGGGGCGATTCGCGTGGATGTTTGTGATGGCTAGTGGAGCGATTCCGAACCTGTCATCCAAGAGCCTTGTGAATACGGCGCTGTCCTCGCCATCGAACTCTACGTTGACGAGGTCGGTATCTCTGTCGTCGGGGATCTTGAAGTTGATTCTGAGGCCTTTCGCGACTTGGGCTATCTCAGCGCGGGCCTCTTTTAGCAGTTCCTCGCGTTTGTTTGGTGGAATCTTCTGCATTAGCATGAGTCTCAGACTTCTCGCCTCTGGTCATCTTGGTGATCTCTTCATGGAGCTTTGCGAATCGTTCCAGCGCAGGATGGTTAGGACCTAGCCTGCGCGCCATTTCTCGCCAGGCTTCCTGGAAACTCATCCTCCTGTCTCTCTTGATGAGCTTGTCCGTGTAGCAGACAATCTTCTCTTCAGGAGTAAGCGGTAGATAATCTCCGGGTGGAAGGCCAAGCGCTTCCGCCTCTTTCTTGGGGATGCCTGCCCCCACATGCGAGGCGATGATTCTCACCACCCCGTCGGGCAGCTTCAAAGACTGCGCGATCTCCGCACCCTTGACTCCATGTCTCACATCATGGGTCAAGGATCTTCCTATGTCATGAAGAAGCCCACCTACCTTGACGAGGTCCACGTCGATACGCATGTTGCCTTTTGCGCATGCCAGTGCCAGCTTGGTCGCCGACCTAGACACGGTGGTCGAGTGGTTCACAACGTTTTCTTCGCAACCAGCCTTCCTTAGGAGTTTCGAAGCCTCTTCGTGAGAGGGGAGCTTATTCATTCAGCTCTTCCTCTAACCGCTTCACGTACTTCGAGAGAAAGTCGACGGTTTTCGTCTTATCGACGCTTTTCAGCTGGGCGCCGCAACGAGTGCACCGGAAAGCTGATTCT
>CAYSNV010000138.1:0-3739 GCA_964432545.1 uncultured Candidatus Bathyarchaeia archaeon
GAATGAATTAGCGCCTTCCGATTTTATAAAGTTAAATATAGAACGCGCTTTGTGCGTGAGCTTCTATCGAAGGGGTATAATTGCAGCATAGCGCACTTCGGCTAGACTTCCACCTAGTATGCGGACTTGTGGGTTTGATCGAAAGATATTTAGGCGAGGCTTCACAGAACTTGAGCATGGTAAGCTTCTCGCACCGAACTAAGTGAGATGGAAGACAGTTGGAGGAGACGTTCGTATCGTTCAAGGCACGCCTCTCCAGAAAGGATCGTATCAAGGAGCTGCTACTCAACCACTGCAAAGCGACGCCGGTCGGCGTATATCACCAGATAGACACCTTCTTCAAGGTTCCCCACGGTAAGATGAAGGTTCGTGAGCTTGTAGGAAAGGAGGGCGCCCACCTCATCTACTATGAGAGGGAAGATTCGAAAGCGTCGAAGAGGAGCAAGGTGTGGAGCACCAAGATCAACGATCCCACCCCCCTCAAAGAAATCCTCTCCAAGCTCTTTCCCGTTGATGTGATCGTCGACAAGGAGCGGGAGATCTTCATGTGCGACGGTGTTCAGGTTCGCCTCGACGTGGTGAAGGATCTCGGCCCCTTTATCGAGCTTGAAAAAGAAGTGGTCGGTGATCTGCAGGCGATCCACGACGGATACTACATTTTAGAGGACATGATCAAAACGCTCAATGTCGAAGAATCCGCCGTTGAGGAAGACTCTTACAGCGACCTCCTCCACCGTGCGATGAAAGCGAAATAGCATACCCCTTCCTACTCTTTCCTCATGGTCGACATCGCTTCGAGGATCTTGACGCCCGTTTTGCTGAGCGCATAGACGCCGATAACGTCCTGCACTGTGACCACCACCCGCGCCAAGAGTGCGAAGGCGAGGCCGAGGCTTGTCCCTACTCCAAGCAGGTAGAGAGCTCCGACAGCGGCTCCTTCCTGGAACCCGATCCCTGAGGGTGTCAGCGGTACGAACGAGAGGGCCGTGATCAAGGGGTGGAGGAAGAAGTAGCCGACAAACGGGATTTGCGTGATCCCGAGCGCCAACGCGATGAAGTACCATTCTAGCGCCTTCACCACCCACGATACGAGTGTGAGGATGAGGATCTCGAGCCAGACGGCCTTCACCTTCTGGCTCTCTGTTTGGAACTCCGCCACCTTGTCGGCGAGAAAGCCAAAGAATCTTCCGATGACGGGGAGGGTGCGGAAAAATGTTATCAGCCTGCCTGCACGCCGCGACCACATCGCCAACGCGAGGACGATCCCCCCAGCGAGCATGAGCGCCACGCCGATAACGGAGAGGATGAAGATATCTCTCCCCAGCTTCACAGCGGAGAGAAGATAGAGCAGGGCGAGGCAGCCGCCAAACATCTTCACGAAGAATTCGATGGACTGGATTCCTAGGATTGAGGAGAGGCCGACGGGGATCAGGACGTCTTCAGAGGCGAGCATCACCGGAACTGCGAAATACCCTGAACGGGCTGGTGTCACATCACTTGCCAGCATTCCTCCATACTGGACGAGCAGCAGTCTCAGGAATCCGAGGCGGTATCCGAGCGCCCTCAGGACATGTTGGAGCCGGATAACGAAGAGCAGATTCATCGCAAGGTAGGCGATCGAGGAGAGAATGATGTAACGGAGATCCATGGAGGCGAAGATTTTTCCTAGGTCTTGGGCTCCGATGTACCAGCCGACTCCGACCACGATGGCGACTCCGATCAGCAGTTGAAGGAGTAGTGCCGCCCGAGATTTCTTCATCATCTTCGACTCGTCCGCTCGTCTTACTATAAGCGAGGAGATGATTACATAAACCTTCACCCCAGACTGAAGCGGCGCTACGTGACCACGCAGAGGTGCAGGAGAGGTTTTCACGGTAAACCAAGAAATCCAAATCCATAAATATCTCCCTCCGCTTACATTTGCAGGGAGGGTGCGCTTTGATGATCAGGAGAGATTGCGTTCTCCGCTGATCCACTGTCCCCCACATCAGACCGTGACGACGAAGAGACCACGATCCGGATGCCTCCTGGATTCAGTTCTCGAGTTCTAAGACTGATGATCGTTCACTGTGAGGATTGAATATGGCGTGGAAAGGTTTTCTAGAGCAGCAATACAGGCTTCCTGAGAGAGTCTTAATATTCGACACTACCCTGCGGGATGGGGAGCAAACCCCAGGCGTCGCGCTTCTCCCAGAGGAGAAACTGGAGATCGCGCGGCAGCTCGATGCCCTAGGCGTTGACATCATCGAAGCCGGTTTTCCCATCACCTCGAAAGGGGAGATGGAGGCCATCACGCTCATCACCAAACAAGGCCTTAGGGCCGAGATCGCTGGACTCGCGCGCTCCATCCAGAAGGATATCGACGCTGCCCTATCCTGTGACGTTGACTGCGTCCACACCTTCATCGCCACCTCCGAGATACATATGAAGAAGAAGCTGGAGCTGACGCAAGACCAAGTGATCAAGAAAGCTGTGGAAAACGTCCAGTACGTGAAAGACCACGGGCTGGTCTCCGAGTTCTCGGCTGAGGACGCGACCCGGAGCGACATTGAATTCTTGAAAAGGGTCTATAAGGCGGTGGTCGATGCGGGCGCAGACAGGCTCGACATCCCCGACACCGTCGGCGTCGCCATACCTCGGTCCATGTACAACTTGGTGACCGAGGTCAAGAAGGTCACACGCGTCCCGATCGCCCTCCACTGCCACAACGACTTGGGGCTCGCCGTTGCAAACTCGCTGGCAGGCGTTGAAGCTGGGGCAGAGGAGATCCACGTGGCCGTAAACGGGCTGGGAGAGAGAGCGGGGAACGCAAGCCTTGAAGAGGTCGCGCTGAACCTCTACGCCCTCTACGGGGTGAGGACGGGCATCGATATGAAGGAGATCTACAAGACGTCTAGGCTAGTCTCGAAGCTGACAGGGATTAGGATCTCCCCCACGAAAGCTGTGGTGGGAGATAACGCCTTCGCCCACGAGAGCGGCATTCACACCGACGGTGTGCTCTCGTCCCCTGAGACCTATGAGCCCCTGCCCCCTGAGCTGATCGGGCATGAGAGGAAGATTGTCGCAGGCAAGCACGCCGGCAAACATGGGATTGAGGCGATGTTGACGGAGCTCGGCATCGTCTTGACGAGGCCACAGATCGACGAGGTAGTTGCCCGCGTAAAAGAACTCGGGGACAAGGGAAGGAAGGTGGCCGATGCGGATCTGATCAACATCGTCGAGGTCGTGACAGGGAGCCTCAAGCCTGAGAAGAGGCGGATCGAGCTGCAGGACCTTCTCGTCGTCACCGGGAACAAGACGACGCCCACGGCGACCGTGAAGCTGGTGATCGACGGGAAAGAGTTCATGAACTCTGACTTCGGTGTCGGGCCAATCGACGCTGTCTTGAAGGCGATCCAGAACACGGTCGGAAAGGTCGCGGAGTTCAAGCTGGTCGACTTCAAGCTTGATGCGATCACGGGTGGAAGTGACGCGCTCGCAAACGTGACGGTGAAACTCATGGACAAGAGAGGACGGGTGATCAGCGCAAGGGGTGTGAGAGAGGATATCGTGATGGCGGGGGTCGACGCGGTGATCAACGCCGCCAACAGGCTGCTGCAACTGGAGAACCTCTCGGCTCAAGCCGGGAGCTGATTTTCGAAAACATCTTTACTCGCTCCTCCCTATTAGCAAAGGAAAGCTAACATTTCTCTATTGGGTTCAAAATCTTTTTAAAAAAGCTCGATAGTATTCTCAATTC
>CAYSNV010000139.1:0-3645 GCA_964432545.1 uncultured Candidatus Bathyarchaeia archaeon
GCCTAAGGCTAAGGAACGCCACGACGACCACCATCGCCCCCACAGGAACGATCAGCATAATCTCAGGATGCTCCAGCGGCGTAGAGCCGCTCTTCGCCATCTGCTTCATCCGCAACGTCATGGATAACACGGAACTCTTGGAGGTGAACCCTCTTTTCAAAGAGGTGGCTGAGATGAGAGGCCTCTACAGCGAAGAGCTGATGAGAAAGATCTCCAGGACGGGGTCAATCCAGCCGCTGGAAGAAATCCCCGAAGATGTCAGGCGCGTCTTCGTGACCGCGCAGGACATCAGCCCCCTCTGGCACGTGCGGATACAGGCGGCTTTCCAGAAATACACCGACAACGCTGTGTCGAAGACGATCAACTTCCCCAACTGGGCCACGCCCAGCGACGTGGAGCGCGCGTACCTGCTCGCCTACGAACTGGGGTGTAAAGGGATAACGGTCTACCGAGACGGCAGTCGGGAGAGCCAAGTCCTCAACATCGAGAAAGTGAACAGGAAGCCATCCTAGAAGAGGTGCGGAAGACCCTTTATCCGGGTTATCAGGCGAACCTTCTTCCCCTAGCTTTCAGCAGGGTAAGGGCTGCAGCGGAGAGCGCGGCAACAGCGCCTCCAGAGTACGCGACCCGGCCTCCCAGCGTCTCCTTCGGCTTGACCACTCCCTCGTAGACCACCGTAAAGTTCTCCACGGAGACTGTGTGCTTACCTGTGTTATCGATGTACCAAGTCCACTCCCTGTGGTGATCCATATCGCTTATCTTGACGAGGACGACATCATCTATGGAGCTGCCGGACTCCTCGTACATAGCGCGTGACGGATCGTCCCAGTACGCCTTCACCCACGCGCTCGCGTTCGCCCGGAACACCACGTGGAAGCGCCAGTAAGCAGGCGCCTCCTCCGGCCGGACGGCCACCCCCCACGTCAGCCTCTTGCCCTCCGGAGGGACGTAATCCTCGCCTTCAACCCACAGTCGTCCCTTGGGTTCAACTGTGACGACTTCGCTTCTAAGAGACAGTCCGTAGAGGATCAAGGAAACGCCCGCGAGAAGCATCAACGACGCGATCAGATACCCTAGTCGTCTCCTACTCAACGGTGAACTCCGCCCAACTAGAACGGTCTGCTGATGTAAAAGCTTGACTGTTCCTTCGAAGAGAGGCTCACCGTGTCCGTGTCCGCAAGTCGATGAGCACTGCGTCGTACGAGTAGATTATGTCGTGGACGACGAAGAGGCCTCCAGCAAGAAGCAGGAACATTCCCACAAGAAACGACATGGCGATCACCTCAACTAGAAACGTCAGCTGCGCCAACATCTGCAGCATAATCAGGAATGAGGTGAAAATGAAAACAAAGACCGCGGTGAACATCGAGAAGAGCGAATACTTGAGGATTCTCCCTCTCTTCACGAGCAGGCCAATCTGGGTCTCGATGTCGTCAAGGCGATATCCCGTGAGGACCCTCTGCTTAGCCGAGCCGGGTCCCTCCACATGTGCCAGCGAGTTGATGAGCCTAAGCCGCTCCTGGTTGAGCCTTCGGGCGCTGTCGACGACTCTGCTGTAGCGCGTCTGAATGATTAACGTAACAAGGCCTATGCCGGAGATCATAACCACGGGAACCAACGTAGCTTGGAAGAACTGTATCAGTGACGCAAGGTCCAACATCTCCCACCAACCCATGCATTCCTACGACGCTGCTCGCTCCGTCCACACCGTATGCGCCGGGAGAGGGATTCGAACCCTCGTGGGCTTGACGCCCAATGGCTGTCCCATTCTGAGCCCTAGAATCGCGATCTCGAGGCCATCGCCATACCGCTAGGCGATCCCGGCACGGTACTCTACTAGCGACCATCAACGGTTAAAATCTTTCCTTCGGAGATGCAGCCATTCCGGGAAGGAAATGGTTTAATGACACTTTATCGAAGGTGTAGTGAATGTGCGCTGAGCTTAAGAAGGCACTGGAGCAGATCACTTCCCTAGGATTCATGCTTGACGAGGACGCCTTCGAGCTCGTGAAGATGATTGAAGAGGACCAAAACTTCTCCGCGATCATAGACGACGTGGTCCGTGAGGCCAGCCAAGCCACACCCAGACCGCTGATCCTCTCGAGAGATGCCTTTCAGAGGGTAATCGATAGGCTGACTCCTAAAACTGAAGTTGCACCGCATGAGGGCGTCAAGACCTACCGACCCCTCGCCGCAGAGTATGGAAGCCGCATGGAGGTGGTGTTCGACCCTTCGAAGATGATCGGGTCCGCGGGAACTCTCGACGACTTCCATAAGTACTTCTGCGATCGATTCGAGAGAATGTCGAGAATACTGAAAGAGCGGCTCGATGCTCGGGACGCTGTCACGCTACGTCGTGCGCTGAAGACCCCCCCTAACTCCAAAGTGAAGTTCATCGCCATGGTCACCGAAAAAAGGGACAGGCAGGGGAGGGCCTTCCTCCGGGTCGAAGACCTAGAGGACGCGGCGACCGTTCTCGTCCCCCAGGCGCTGGCGAGCCAATACACAGCCCTCAACCTGACGCTCGATCAAGTCGTATGTTTCGATACGGTCAAGGGGCAAAGAGACTTCTTCATAGCGAAGAGCATCATCTTCCCCGACATCCCCGAACGAAAGCTCGAAGCAACCGACGACCCTCTCAGCGCGCTCCTGCTTGCGGACGTCCATTTCGGCAGCAAGACGTTCCTAGACGAGGTCTTCAGCAGGATGATCTTCTGGCTCAACGGGAAGCTCGGCAGCGAAAAACAGGTAGAGGCGGCAGGCGCCGTCAAGTATCTCACAATCGCCGGGGACCTCGTCGATGGAGTCGGTGTCTACCCCGACCAGGAGAGAGACCTCCTGATCCCTGACATCTACAGGCAGTACCAACTCGTCGCACAGTACATCGAGCAGATCCCAGAGCACATCGAGGTCATCGTCATCCCAGGGAACCACGACGCGGTCAGCCAAGCCCTACCCCAGCCAGCTATACCCAGCCAGTACGCAGAGCCTGTCTACGAGGTGCGAAGGATAACTTCGTTGGGGAACCCCTGCGAAGTGAAGTTGAACGACCGCGCGTTTTTGATCTACCATGGAAATAACCTCGTCGACGTCATCTCCTCGATACCGAACGCCAGCCTCGAACAACCGCACAAGGGCGTTGAACACCTGCTGAAGATCCGGCATTTAGCGCCTGAGTTCGGCGCCAAGACACCTATCAGCCCAGAGCTGGCCGACCTTTTGGTGATCCAGCGGCCCCCTGATGTGATGCAGACGGGGCATCTGCACCGGGAAGGCTACGTCAATTACCGTGGGAGCCAGATAGTCTGTTGCGGGGCATGGCAGGCCCAGACCGAGTATCAAAGGAGGCAAGGGGTGAACCCGACGACCGGCTCAGCCTCAATCATTCATCTGGGCGAAGTGCGCCCCAGCGTCTTGAACTTCGCTGAGGCTATGTAAGGGCTACTTCCGGGCAAAGCCGAGGACCGCCCCGACCAGACCCATCGTAAACCCCATTACGAACAGCACTAGGATAAGTAGGTTCGTTATCGTCGGGGCCATCGCCAAGACAATGCTCAAGATCGCACCCAGTATGAACACGCTGAGGAGCGAGAATGCGAACGCCAACCCCCCTCCCGTTCTCTCCCTGCCTGGGATGTAGATGAC
>CAYSNV010000140.1:0-3578 GCA_964432545.1 uncultured Candidatus Bathyarchaeia archaeon
TATTGTGGTTAGCTAAGAGGGATTCAACGTAGCTCTTCAGAATATTCGCAATCTTAGTGCGCGCGAAAATCCAGAACGTATATTATGTTTAGCTGTTTAGATGGCTGTTCTAAAGAAGCTGTAAATTATTTTTTCAGGAATCGATAGTGCATGCTACAATTCAAGATATACATTGATTACTTTCACTTTTGCCGGTAAATTAGGGTAGGACCCCAATTCACGCGCGCTGCAGCCTATTCGAATAGCCTCGAGGATACCATATGGTAGTCCGGGGGAGATTCGAACTTAAGGAGATGGACTCGCGATATGCTCTGAAACAGATGTTGACAATGATCAACCAATCCTCTTACCCAGCAAAGGGATGGAGGAGGTGTGACAGGATGAGTGGCAACTTGACTTTGAGTATGGTTTATGACGAGGTCAAAAAGTTGACTACGATCGATTCTCTTGAAGAACTGATTGAGGAGATTGTCATGAAGGAGTTGCCAAAAACGAAATTGAGCAAGAGGGAAGATGAGGAGATTAAGAAATCCTTGGAGGAGATGAAGAGAAGGGAGTACGCGGCATTAGAGGAGTTAATGAATGCGTGAGTATCGAGTCCCACTCATAAGAGAGTGGTTAATTTCATCCGAGGTCTGAGAGATATGAAACTGAACGACAGATGGAAGAAAATCATCATGGAGATTGAGGATCGTCCGCATGCATTGAGAAGGTTAGACATCGAAAAGCTGGAGGGATCGACGGGCTACGTTCTAACCTCTTTCAGTCTCCTGTACGCTTCTTCTAGGCTGTCGATCATGTGGACGGCTCGCTCAAAAGGGCAGGGGTTCTCGCCATCTTGGCAGACGATGTGGGGAATCAGCCTTTCAGCTTTGGCCGTGATGCGGTGTCGCCTGAGCATCTTCAGCCCTTCTTGGCTCATCGTTACACCGTAGACTGAGTCTACCTTCATGTAGGCGTAGAGGAGAGCCGCTGCCTTTCCCACGATCTGGTCCGCGACAGCTGCCCCTGCTATCTTTGAGAGGTTGGAGGAGGCGAGGCTGAGGGGGACTTCCAAGCCGGGCTTGTCGCTGACGACGACAGCCTTCGCGTCCTTGACGACGACTAGGTTCACGTTCCTTGTCTTTAGGATCTGCTCCGCGATCTCAAGATCGTTCATTGTCGATGGAAACCTGATACCTTAGACAAGGTATTTGTTCGAATTCGGCTAGTCGGTCAGTCTATAGTAGACTCGTCGGTTGTTCTTCCCTTTATTCTCTGCCCGCAGGAACTCGATCTGCCCCACTTCACTGAGGTTGCGGACGTGGGTTCCGCCGTCCGCCTGCTTGTCATGCCCGACGATCTCGACGATCCGTAGCCTCGGGATGTCAGGGGGCAACGCTTTCGCAAGCCGTATGACTCCGGGGATCTTCAACGCCTCTTCCCGGGGCAGCTCGTACCATTTTACAGGGATGTCTCGCTTGAAGAGTCGGTTCGCCTCGGAGATGCAGGAGAGGAAGACGTCACGGTCGAAGTTCTCTAGGTTGAAGTCGAAGCGTGTCTGATCGAGGTCCAGCTGGTTGCCCGTGATCAGCGCCCCTGTTCTTTGGGCGAGCACCGTCGCGAGGGCGTGGGCGGCGGTGTGGCTGCGCATCAGCTTGTACCGCCTGTTCCAGTCGAGGATGCAGTGGACTTTGTCGCTGAGATTCAATCCGGCCCTGTCGACCTCGTGCGAGGTCTCCCCGGAGAATTTGCCTGTGAACACGACTTTGAACTCTTCATTCTCTCTGACAAGCCTGCCTGTGTCTGCCGGCTGTCCGCCGCCTTGAGGGTAGAAGATCGTCTGGTCGAGAACGACATACTTGCCGTCTTTCACCGAGGTGACTGTCGCGTCACACTCTTTGAGATAGCTGTCCTCTAGATAGAGCAGCTTCGACATAGTTTATCGTATCTCCAACGGGTGTTAAAAAGTTGGTGAATCCAGTCCTCGATCAGCCTCTTCCAGGGTCATGCTGAAACACTTGCCTGCGATCGATCTCATGTCGAGTCATGACCAATCAATCGTCTTCGCGATCTTTCCATACGACGCTGTGACCTTGCCCTTTTCGTGGGTGAGGATGACTCCGTCCAGAAAGTCCGGCCATCCCGCGTCTTCATGCCTGATGCCTAGAATACGTTCTCGGAGGAGAAGGACGTTCCAGTCATGGGCGACGTGGAGGTCGATGTGGCCTTGCTCATTCTCCAGGAGCGTGGAGACGACACCTGTGGCCATTTCTTCAAAGGCTTGTCGCGGGGCGTCAACGATCTTTCTGTCGATCTGGTCTTCCAGCCACATCCGGGTGAACTGGAAGACTCCGATCCGCTTCATCTGCTCAAGCGCTCCAGCGAAATCCGTGAGCGGAACTCTCAGGAAGCCCCGTACTCCCATCAGGATGGCAACGCCTCCTCCACTCTGAACGCCTTCTTGGATGCACTCCGCCGTCTCTCTGCACCTTGAGACAGGGCTGTTGAAGAGGCGAATCGTCTTCCCGCGGGGGAGGTTCTTGCCGAACTCAACCGCTCTTCGTCGCCCTTCCTCTGTGAGGTGGAGCTCATGGTGATCTCTCTTGTCACCTATAGATTCCCTGACTGAGTGACGAAGGACTGCCGCAAGACGGCTGGTCTGCTGGTTCAGTTCGCGGATGCGGTTGAGCAGAGTATCCATCGTCATTGCGCTTTCAGCTCGCGAGTGTTACGGGAACGTTCCATTGATGAGGCATACTGGTAGAAAAGGATATAGAAGGCTCTGGAGAGGCCGTTCTGGATCAGGGAGTGAGTGCGATGGAGAAGGGAACGTGGGAGGTACTCCTCGACGACGACTGCGTCCGCTGCAAAAAGTTCGATGGCGGGAAGTGCCCAATCGTGCACAAGCATCGGCACATGGGGGAGGAGCTCTCGGACCCGAACAGGTTCAAGGGCAGGAGCAAGATACTGTGCGAGGAGAAAGTCCTCTGACTGTGCGGGCAAATGGAGATATTTTGAGATAGGTTAGTGATAGTCCTTCGGGTTGTAGATCAGAGGCTTCTCGTCCTTCTTGAGTTCCGCCGCGACGATCTCGCCCACGTAGATTCTCTGGACGCCGACGTCGAAGGAGGAGTGCACTCTGCAGTCCATGTAGGCGAGGCAGTCCTTCAGTATGGGTGCGCCGGTCTCTTTCGTCTCGTACGCCACTGTGCTGAACTTGTTTACCTCTCTGCCCGACTTGTTCCCGAACAGTCGTGCCACATCCACCTGTCGTTCCGCGAGGAGGCTGACGCCGAAGACTTTGGACGCCTCGATCAGCTCGGTCGTGTAGTAGGTCTTTCCCATGCAGACCATGACCAGAGGCGGGTCGAAGTTCACCTGGCTTACCCACGCGATAGAGCACCCGTTGATGACGTTGCCCCGTTTTGACGCGACGACCGCCACGCCGTTCACTATCTTGTCCAAAACGTCTTGTGTTCCCATGAAGATCCCATCCGTAGCCGTACTCCTAGGATCTGGAGGGAGCTTATATAAGATTTCGCAGTGATCGGATTATAGCGGGAGTCCATCGCAGCGTCCAAGAGTCCCGGACGGGT
>CAYSNV010000141.1:0-3544 GCA_964432545.1 uncultured Candidatus Bathyarchaeia archaeon
ATCTTGGAGAGAGTGCTCAGCGCAAGAGCTAGTGCGCTTATGTAGATTCTCCCGGAGAAATACCAGTAAACGCCTAGGAGCATGAAGGTGAGCATGAAGATATCGAGCGTTGCGACCCTTCCATGCACGAACACGAGATTATCAAAGGTAAACAGGAATGCTGCAAACAGCGCGAAGTCGCTTCTACGCGCCAGCTTTTTAACCAGCAAGTAGAAGACGAGGACGCC
The DNA here is from genome assembly GCA_964432545.1 of uncultured Candidatus Bathyarchaeia archaeon. GTDB lineage: Archaea > Thermoproteota > Bathyarchaeia > 40CM-2-53-6 > DTGE01 > CAYSNV01. Next base: position 228 of record CAYSNV010000141.1, read on the forward strand.
CACAGTCCCAAATATGACGCTGGGGATTCGCCACCCCCACGCGTTGTCACCGAGAAACATCATTGAGAGCGCGATTAACCCCTTGCCAAGGAAGGGGTGCTCGTGGTTGGGGTCGAGTCCCGGCGTCGCGTCCGGGTATACGTCAGGCTCATGGGGCAGGCGCAGTATGTTGCGCGCCACGTTCACATAGTATTTCTCGTCGAAGATGAGTGAGCCGACGGGCTTGTCCAGCCAGAGGACCCTGAGGACGACGCTCGCTGCCAGCAGATAGAGGAACGCCTTGTCATATATGTCCTCTTGGGGGTTCAGATCGATCTTCTGCAGGGCGGCTTTCAGTCCCACTAGCTCGTCGCCTTTCTCACACGTCTTCTCCGAAGGTATCCTGATGCGGCAATAAGGATGACAAGTAGGATCGCCGCTGCCGCAGCTACACCCGTTTGGAGGTTGGGCTGAAGCTGGCTCCCCGCAGCGGAAACGCTCTTCAAGACAGTTACCACTTCTGTCTGCGTGATGGTGACGACTTGCACCACGTTGATCCCGGGGCTTATCTCGACCACTTCATTGTGGCCGGTCCAGCCGTCTTCACTCTCCACGCCGTAGGCCACGACGACAAAAGGCGTGTGCATCCCAGCTGTCACCTCGACGGGTATGTTGAAGGCGATACGATACTGCGCTGTCTCTTGAGGGCTTAGAATTCTTTCCCGTTCGCTGTTGTCACCGTAGATGTAGACGTTCCCCGGGAGCCAGTCGAACCGTAGGCCGACGAAGTTGAGTTTCACTTGCCTCTCAGCCGTGTTGGCGATGGTGACGGTGATGGTGGAGACAGCGCCCTGGTTGAGGATCAAACCGTCATTGAAGTTGATGTCCAATTTGATGCTGTCGGGGGCCGATGCGGCAGGAAGTAGGGACAAGATGATGGCAGAGGTGATCACGATGATGAGAGCACAGTGAGGCGTTCTCCCTCTTTTGCCCGTGTACGACTTACCCATATCTACTCTCCCATTCGGGTGAGCAGCTTTGAAATCCAGGTCTGCAACTTCTCGGGATAGATGAGGTAGATGAAGATCCCCAGCCATATAAACTGTCGCGCCGCGGCGAACCATTGGACGGGGCTTGTGGCGATTAGCGGGTTGCCGAAGTTGAACTGCGGTGTGAACCATAGGACGATGATGAGCGCGTTGAAGATCTCGGCGGCGAAGATGACGATGAGCGGGATTGAGGGGGTGAGGACGAAGAAAGGTAGAAGGATGAGCGCCATCTGCGGCGTGACCACGTAGTTGCCGAAGAGCCACGCGATGTTCATGAGAAACGCCCGCGTGATGATCCGCTCCTCAGCTGAAGGGAACGCCCGTTTGGTCGACTCCAAAAGACCTTTGTAGACGAGGTAGAGCAGGATCGCCAGGGCGACGTAGTGGGCGTTGGGGTCCATCTGGTCGAAGAAGAAGATCAGCCACGAGTCCTCCAAACCCCAGCCGGCGTGGTAGGTGATCGTTTCAAACCACTGCGGGAAATTCAGGGTAAGGAAGGGCGAGTTCAGCAGGAAAAAGACGGCCCCCGGTATGACCAGCCGCTTGAGCCTCTCCCGCCATGACCTCTCCTCCAGCATGAAGATGGGGATGAGCATGCACGGGTAGAGCTTCGCCGCGACGCCGAGCCCGATGCTGACGTCGGCCTTGTACCGTTCCCGCTTGAGGAAGAAGTAGATCGCGAGAGTAGAGAAGAAGATAGCGATAATGTCCCAGTTGTAGGCGACGAACATGACAAACGACGGGACGATCAGAAAGCATTTCCACATCCTCGAGACCCGGCCTTTCACCCTCTTCACAATCTTGTAGAGCGCTACGACCGTTCCGATCGTGAAGAAGTAGAGGACGAAGTCCATGAGGAGGACGTAACTGGTCATCGCGGTCGAGAAGTCAGCAACGAAATACCTGATGGACGAGGTAAGATAGACCAAAGCGCCGACGATGACCGGGTACTCGAACATGAACTGTAGATAAGGGATCAGGTGTGCGCCTTGGCCGATGCCCTCCCGCCAGAAGACGCTGGAGATGTCGCTGTAGTGACTCGGGTTTATCCCCGGCAGATGCTCCCAAGCGCTCACGATGTAGATGGCGGTCGACACGACCAAGATATCTCTAAGTTCATGGGTTGTCCGTGTCAGATCTCTGAAATTCAATATCTCTGCAACCGGCTATTCCTTACAGTCATTCTCCCTGGACTCTATTTAACTCCTTTCCATGCAGTGGGTGTTCTGACGCTCCCTTTACTAGGTGTAAACGACTCTTCTCCTTGCTAGTCAGCTTTGATTAAACTTATGTCTGCATTTGAGAACTCATTTTACAGGTTTTTGATGAAATGTTTATATTAGATCATAATGGTTAGGGAAGATGTGAAAGTTCGCCAAACCAGCTGAAGGCTGCCCGTACAGCCAGGCAGTGGTGCCGAAGAATTGTCTAACGCAGGATGCGTCCACAGGTTATTTCCTATTATAGTATTCACGATCATGTTAGTGCTGCTTGTAGGATCCAGCTTCAAGCCGGCTGCAGGAGCTCTCATCAGCCGATACCCTCTCGTCGGTGATGTAAGACCTCGCAATATCACGGTCGACAAGAACAATAACCTCTGGTGGACGGAACAGTACGGTAACAAGATAGGACATAAGGCTGGGACAACGATATACGAATGGAAGGTCCCAACCGCTGGGAGTGAACCTTGGGATATCGTTGTCAATCACGACAACGATGAAGTCTGGTTTACCGAATTCCACGGCAACAAAATCGCCCGATTCAAGAACCCGTGGTTCGTTGAGTTTGAGCTGCAGCGTCCAGGAGCACCGCTTGCAGATGCAAACCCCATGGGTATAGCGCTCGACTGGAACGTCACCTTCAGAAACGTCTGGTTTACCGAGTTCACTGGAAACAGTATCGGCAAAATCTACTACAACACTACTGGCCCTCTTAGGTACCGGTGGGTGGTGGTAGAATATGCCATACCTACTTCTAACCCATCCTCGGGACCCACTGACATCGCAGTCAATCCGATCGACGGGTATGTCTGGTTCACAGAATACTTTGACAGAGAGATTGGGGTCTTCAACCCGTGGACAGGCATATTCAAAGAGTATACTCTATTCGGATCAACCCTTGACGGAAGCAACTACGGTCCTAGAGCGTTAGCTATTGACAGTAGCGGTTTCATCTGGTTCACCCTTGACCTGACAGATCCGAGCAGTTACGACAAGATATGCCGATTGAATCCGTGGACTGCAGAGATAACCAGGTATGACATCCCTACAATCGACGCCTCTCCAGAAG
>CAYSNV010000142.1:0-3537 GCA_964432545.1 uncultured Candidatus Bathyarchaeia archaeon
CAATTTTAAGCGGGTACTGGCCATGTTAATGGTTATCCTGGGCATTATCCTCATGCCTTTGCTGGAGACGGCGAAGGGGGTTCTCAACGCGTTCGAGATTGCAGGATCAAGTACGCGCGTGATTGCGCTCGGCTTTGGCGCAGTGGACTTCACACGTGATCTCGGAACGTCATGGTCCCCTGACGCGATCGAGCTCCTCTATCCCCGCGCCCACATCTCCATGGCGGCGCACGCCCGCGGGGTTCAGCCGATCGACACGCCCTGGGTCAACCTCCAGGATAGAGAGGGTTTGGTCAAAGACAGCAAGCTGGCAAGGCAGCTCGGCTTTGCGGGGAAAATGGTCATTCACCCCGACCAGATCAACCCTGTCAACACGGTATTCTCTGTCTCGAAAGAGGAGGTTGAGTACGCCAGAAAGGTCGCCGCCACGTTTATGGAGGCGAAGAAAGCGGGCGCAGGCGCGATCTCGCTGGAGGGAAAGATGATTGATGAAGCGAACTTCCGGCAGATGCAGGATCTCTTGTTGAAGGCGGAAGCTATCGAGAAGAAGATGAAGAAGGAGGGGTGAGAAGAAAGCCCAGGCTACTTACGGCCGATGACCTCGTCAACGATCTTCCGAACGGCGTTCTCCTCTATCGCTCCTTTCCGAATGATACACTCCCGCTTTATCTTCTCCGTAACCTCTGTGAGCTGCTCATCGGTAAGGGTGATCCCCATCGCCTTCAGCTTTCCTTCAACCAGAGTCTTACCGGTTCCTTTTCCGAAAACCCATCGTCGGGGAGGCGCGCCGATCAACTCAGGCTTGAACGGTAGGAGGCCGGTGATCCTCCCCGCCTCTTCACACTTCTGCTGCATCCACGCGATCCAGCCGGAGGTGGTGGTGAACATGTTCGATCCGATGATGGGCTTGTTGGGCGCGCATCGGAACTTGGTGAGGTCTTGGACCAGCTCGGCGGTGTAGTAGAGTTTCTCGAGGTCTATCCCGGTGTCGACGCCAAGGAGGAGCTCAACAGCGACAGCGGACTCCTCTGTCGCCGCGTTCCCTGCACGTTCACCGAGACTGCACATCGTGGTGTGGAGAACCTCAGCGCCCCCACAGACGGCCGCGATCATGTCGCACGTTGCAAGACCAAAATCGTTATGCCCGTGCTTTTGGATCGGCGTCCCCGGTATCCAGCTCCTCACCTTCTTGACGAGATGAACGGTCGTCCACGGCAGCGCGAACCCGAACGTCTCGGAGATGCTGACGTGGTCAGCTTTCGCCTCGTTGACCAGGCTCTTATACAGCTTCTCCAAGAAGTCAAGGGGCGCGCGGTAGTTGTCCCAGGGAAGCGCGACCACGAAAAGCCCGTGCTTCTTCGCATACTGGATCTGGTCGACCGCCTTCTGAATCTGCTGGTCTGGCGTCAGCCCGAAAAAGGTCTTCCCCTGCCAAGAGTTGCCAACGAAATCCACGATGACGCCGTCGACGTCGCATGAGAGGGCCCGGTCGACATCCTCTTTTCTCCAACTGACGAAGGCGATCGTCTTGCAGTCTAACCCCAGGTGCGTAATCTCCTTCGTCGCCCGCACATCTTCATCCGATATGGCTGGGGCGATCTCGATACTCCAAACCCCAAGCTCGTCGAGGGCTTGGGCGATTCTGACTTTCTCATCAGCTTTGAGGCCGATGAAGGGATGCTGATCAGCCTCCCTCAACGTCACTTCATGAATCATGACCCTCTTGGGGAGGTCAAAGTTCTTTCTCACTTCCTCAAGCCAGTTGTAGGGAGTCAACCAATACTTGTCGGTAAACCATCTGTCCTCTGGAACGTCAATCATAGTTTCCATCTCACGAGCGCGTTTGGTGGACGAGGCATAGAGACCTGTGAAGCTATTTAAAACTTGTTGATACGAAGCTCCTTTTGCAGCCCCTTCTTCGCGGATGAAATTGGGAGAACGCCTGCAGGCGGTGCGGAGGATGTGTGAGACAACCATCTGTCACATAGACTCATCCACAGCGTTCTTGGACCTCTGATAGAGGAGGCGGAGTGAGGACGTTATCTTACGTTGGCACACAAATGCCGACTTGGCATCAGTACTTCACTCCAGAACCCCTGCGCGCTCTCTCAGGCATCAATTTTGCCCCCGGGGTGTCGTCAAGGTAAGGCGAGGCGCATGGCAGCGAGGGAGCGGGCATTCGCGCATGATAATGACTGTTAGCCACGTCCCTTGACTGCATGTCATTTCCATGGCGTCAGATAGAGAGGAGGAGGCTTCTGCAATTAAGATGGGGACCGAAGCGAGGTGTCAAAAAAAGGAGGGGGTGATTGGGGGGATTACTCCAGAATGGTTACTTTCCCCTCACTCCCGTCTACACGAATCCTCTGACCAGTTTGGATTATCTTCGTCGCCATGGTGGTTCCGATGACGCAGGGGATTCCGAACTCCCGTGACACGATGGCAGGATGTGAGAGAGCGCCGCCGGCGTCGCAGACGAGGCCTTTGATCTTGGGGAAGAGGTTGATCCATGCGGGGTTTGTCATGATGCAGACCATGATGTCTCCGGGGCGGACTGTGTCGAATTCAGCAATGCTCGTGACGACTCTTGCGGTACCCTCGACGGCGCCAGGTGAGCCGCCGATCCCAACTATTATCTTGTCAGTCAATTTGGGAAGACTTCTCTCAAATTTCTGCGGGAAGCCCCAGAGGCCCTGCTTGTAGGGTTCCTCGTAGACCGCCCACTGGGTGGCTGTCCCTACCCAGTCGGGGGGGTGAAGCTTCTTCTGCCGCTCCATCTCCTGCTTTCTCTCTGCGACGATCTTCTTTGAGTCGTAGGCGGTAGGGTCGGCTATGACGGCCCTCATCTCGTTGTAGGTCAAGAGGAAGATATCTTCAGGGTCGTCTATGACGCCTGCTTTCTGGAGGTGCTTGCCGATCTCCACGAAGATCCTGCGTGCCCGCGCGTGAGTTCCCTGGTCGATGTAGAAGTGGTGATCGGGGGTGAGCGGGGCCATCTTCGTGGCCAAGTCAAGCGCTTCCTTGAGCTTCTTCCTTTTGTCCTCGTCTGTGACTTTGGAGAACATCGCCTTGACCGCTTGGTCCCTAGTCGCTTTCACCCGTTTGATGTCTTTTGGACAGTTGTAGTCCATCTCGAGATACGTCTTCAGGAGCTCGATGACGGGGGAGGGGTTCTCTCTCCACGTGGGGAAGCGGATCTCGTGCGCGTAGACCGCTTTGTTTCCGTAGACACGGGTGTACTCTGACAGGGCTTTGAAAAACCTCTTGCCGTCAGCGGAGGTCTTCAGCTCGTCTAAGACCTGGGAGGCGGGCTTGTCTTTGGGCTGGAACGCGGACATCACCTTCTTGCTCTTCTTTATCTGGTTCTTGAGCCTCCATAGCGCCTCGATGGACTCCCAGTTCTTGTCTTTCACGGAGAGCAGAATCTTTCCGATCTCCTCTTCGTCGATCTTTCCCAGAACCTCCTGGTAGACAGCTCTGAACTGGAGGAAGGATTGGAACTGGGCGAGGTTCAGTATCCAGTGGAGTCTCCAGTGG
>CAYSNV010000143.1:0-3530 GCA_964432545.1 uncultured Candidatus Bathyarchaeia archaeon
GTTAGAGTCCCACCAACAGTCCAATCGTATGCATCCATGATGATCTGCTCTTTTGTCTGTTGTCCTCCTCCTGCCTGCAGAGTTCCGATCAGCCCCATGCTCCACACGTAGACGAGGATTGAAGCCGCGACGGCGATAGCGATCATCAGCAAGACGGCGATTACCGGCGATACCGCTTTTCTGCTCATCCTCAGTTTTTTCATTATGTCTCGATCCCTCCTTTAATAGTGCGTATACGCAACTATCAAGCGTTGCAAGCTATACCTTCCCCGGGGCCAGAATTTAAGCCTGTCGTTACCTGATCACGGTTTAACCAGGTCACAGTAGAGCGCCTATTGTGACACAGATAAGCTTCGCCGGTTCTCCAAACATTGTATCGAAAACCTGTTGATCTAACAGAGACATCTGTGGAGAACTAAGAAGTGAGCGCGTTTTGCGCGTTCCAGCGCGCACGCGCTCTGGTCATGCGAGAAGCTGGATGACTTTGCCGCTGATCTCGGAGACGTTTTGGCCTTCGATGAACGGGATCCGGTTGGCGTCCAAAAAGCTCCTCGCTTTGGCCTCCAGTCTTGGCATCGCGATGATGAGGCGGGTGGTAGCGGGGACATCCACCAGCTTCGCGTAGGAGGAGAGGGTTGTCGCCATGCTCACTTTTCCTTCCGCCACCCGAAGGTCGAGGACGACTAGGCGGTCATCATTGCCGGCTGTCAGCGTGAACTCGTGGGACACCCCGGTCTTGCCCTTAAGTGATCCGAGAACCTTGACCTTATACCCCAGCCTTTCGATCGCGTCGGCCAAGGATAGGACGGTCATCGTCTCCTTCGCCTCGGACCGCACCGCGTCGTTGAGCATGTAGGAGTACGTATCCGTAAGCTCGCCGCTTTTCAACTCGAACTCGGCGGAGCACCGCCGACAGTGGTAGGTTTGGACAGGGTCGCTGAACGCGTTGCCGCACGCCTCGCATCGGAAGGAGACGCCGACAGGCTTAAGCTCGGAGTCTTCCTCGATGAGCGTGCCGCATTTGGGGCACCGGTGCTCGCCGGCCACATGGTACGCGTCGAAGTCGTAGATGGCGCCGCATTTGAGATGCTCGATCAGGCGGTTCATGTGGGTCTTGTGGGAGCCGCACTTGGGACACTTGTTCCTCATGAAGACCTTTGACGGCTGGTGGCAGCGGGGGCAGGTGACCAGCTTCTCGTAGAGGTCTCGCGAGAGGATGCCGGATTCCACAAGCTCGGTCAGGGTCGACTGAACCTTCTCAGGCGGATACTGCTCGAGGTCACTGAGCTGGGGGTAGGTGGGTCTTCCCGCCGCTTCAACGGCAGGCTCGATCACCTGCAGCCGTTTCTCGACGAAGCGTTTCACGATGGTCTGCGCCATCGGGCTCTTGTACAGCCGGACCCGGAGCATCCTCAGCACCTCAGGGCTCTTCTCAGCCTCGATCAGCAGCCTCCTCTTCACATCAGCCATCTCCTCCTCAACGGCGACCGACATCTCAGCAGTGGTCGGCTCCGACCTCAGCCGATCGAGTCTCTCAAGGAGCTGGTCCGGGTTCAGCTCCTCCAGCCTCTGGAGAGCCCGCCGCGCCTCCTTGATGCGTTTCACATGGAACCTGTCGACGATCATCAAAGCGCCCGCCAAAAGAAGCACCACGTCCACGTAGCCCCACGAGTAGAGGAGGTTGCTGAAGACCTTGTTCAAGACGGCGAGGACGAGGCAGGCTGCTCCACTGGCGATCAAGAACTCCTCGCTCTCTTTAAGCGCTCCGAACAGTCCTGCTACGATGGAGGCCAAGAAGCCGAGCGTGAGGAAGAACGAGTAGAGGAAGTTTGCCTGGGTGAAGGCCCATTGGAACGGCCTGCCCCCCAGGTAGTTCGCTCCGCTGACGATGAGAGCGACGAGGAGGATCACGATGCCTGCTAACCCTACTTTCCGCAACTTGGAAAACCTTGAAATCTCTAGATTGCTGGCTCATTGATTCACTAATAAGCGTTGCGTTAAGACGTATTAACACACTTAATCACGTTTGACGGGCAAGAGCATTCCAGTTTTGATGCGATTAATGTAAAGCATGAGGTATCGAGGCGGGTACAAGTATCCCAAGTCTTATCCGGCGCCAGAGCTAAACGTTATATCCTGATCGGACCTACACCAGATGTCTGAAGAGGGAGTCCTCTCTGCTAAGGCGGCACCACGCCAACCAGGCCGAGAAGTGGAGGGTTGAATGAAAGACTTCGGATGTCGGCAACGGAAGCTGACGATCACATGCACAGAGAGGTTGAAGCAGCGGTGAACCCGGATGACTGACAAGGAGACCATCCGGATAAACAGGGACGAATGGGAGAAGTTCCTGGCGACGGTGAAAGCCTTAATCCGCGCCCATACTCAACTACTGGACCGCTCAAGGAAGCTGAAGGCAGGATACGATCTGATGGAAAAACGGGTGCGCAAGGAAACGAAGCCTCAAAGGCCTCAACCCAGACGCGCGCGCACAAGCCGGGGTGAGAGAAAGGGGAAACGATCGCTTGTTGCCGGTGTGTGCTCAATCTGCGGCCGAGAGATATGGGAAGACGACAAGTACTGCGACTCCTGCGGGCGACAAGTCGCGCTGTGACACATCCACCGCAGATGAGACGCGAGTCTCGGATCAAGCTCTGTGTCGGGCTCTGTTCGGTTTATGGCTGTTCTGATCGGCTGTTCGCCGTCGGCGGTTTAGACCCTCGTGAAGACTACCTTCCTCCGTTTCTCGTAAAACGTTATGTCGAAATGTTTGAAGATCGTATCTCTTCCCAACACGATGTAAGGTATCGCGCCCTCATTCTTTGGAATATGAACTGTGACGTTTCGAAAAGTGTCAAACGCTTCCGCATGTTTGATCAGTCTAAGCACGTCTATTCTTCCCAACCAAGTAGGAAATGATCCCCCAGCGCCGACAGCGCTGGAGTCCTGAAGGTTCTTCAGTTCTAGAATCTCAATAAACTCGTATGGAAGAAACGTGGCAGTAGAACCAGAATCTACCAGACCATCCGTGGTGAATTCTCTACCGCCCGATTTGACGTAGACGTGAACCGTCGGCAGTCGTACGTGTACGAAGTCACCATTACGAGGGAATCTGTAGGCTAAGTACTTACAGGTTATGGACTTTCGGGAGCTGGTTTGCCTGAAGGCCATGCTACTCACAGTAGCATGACTTCATCGGTGGGAACTTTCATGATGAAAGGCGTCTTTGTTGGGTATCGTCTCTTGGCCTCGTCGTAGACTTCCTTTGCGCTCTGTCCTTTAGCGACGAGTTCGTGTTCGACGATAGCGATCCACTGATGGACATAGTCACCGAGCTTATCGCCCATTGCCAAGACAAATTCAAACTCGTTCGTGCATTTGACCAGTGTCCACACACTCCCTTTTCTTACCTAATCTTCTAATTCGATTATAACCCCTATTTCTTTCTGTTTTAATCTTTCTATTTCTTGGTTACTTTGGACTCTCCCGTGTTAATCCAAAGAAGAATTGCCTCTTGGACAGCTTCTGAG
>CAYSNV010000144.1:0-3528 GCA_964432545.1 uncultured Candidatus Bathyarchaeia archaeon
TCCGAAATTAATTATTGTTGCTGAAATAGCATATAAAACTAATCAACGTGCGCGCGCGGGTGACGTTAGGAATAACACAGGCCGTGGGTTCGATCCTGATTCTATCCAGCATTACCGTTATGGAGAGTAGAGGCTCCCACGCGCCTAGAACAAGTGTGTAATTCAACGTGCTTGGTCTGCTCTTTCTGAAACGAACTCGGCGGTTACGGGAACTCGAGAAGGTCGATCAGGATTTCCGTAATTCCAACGCTACTGCATTCTCGGGCAGTCCTCTTAGCTACCGCGCGCTGGTGCACGCCATAGCCGGACCGCGCTCGCCTAACTCCTAGAAATCAGGGCTCACATTTATAGAGTAGATTTGACGTAAGAATCCATAATGGACAATGAACGCCGAGAATTCATTCTCCTGTTCATGGGACGGGCTGGTCAGGGGCGTTACCGTAGGTGTATTTGTCCTGGTCGTTGTTGTCACGGCCGTCCTGGGCACTGTAGCAGGCAGCCTTCTCCTAGTCGTGGCTTTGACCGTTCTATATGGCGGTATTGTGCTCTTGCCGCTTTTGTGGGCGCCTATAGGCTATTTCGTCGATGACGGGCGGGTCACGGTTGAGAGATTGATCGGTGATGCACAGATCTCTGTTAATGAGGGACCTAATCGATGGAGCTGGGCGTGGTGGGGGATACGGCTGTTCGGCAGCGGTGGCTTCTACGGGTACTACGGATATTTTGCGTTTAAGGGTCTGGGGAGGGTTCGCATGTATGCGACAAACAGACACAACCTCGTCCTTCTCAGAGACACCAGGGGTGGAAAGATCCTCCTTAGCCCAGATGAACCAGAGAGATTCATCCAACGGTTAGAGTTGGCGTTACTTAGCGTGCGCTAATATTAAATGCAGTTGAATGATTGAGTATAAAGAGAGCTGGTAACTAAATGAAGGAACCAGAAGGCATGACTCCGAGAGAGAGGATAAAGAACGCTCTTCGCTTCAGGAAAGTCGATGCGATACCGTGGTGTGAGTTCTTCTACGAAGAAACGATTTTGAAGTGGTTCCAACAGGGCCTTCCTGCAGATAAGGTCACCGTAGTCGACTGGACGATGGACGCCGGCTACGGCGCCATACTCTTGAACTGGCCCATAGTAAAGGGATTTGACCTCTACAGCTACTTCGACTGCACAAGCCTTTGGAGCTGCCCTGTCCCGGTCGACGTAGGCCCGATACCGCGATACAAACAGAGGAAAATAGGCGAGGATGAAAAATACTCAGAATACATCATGGAGACGGGAGCGCAAGCCAAGCGTTTCCGCAGCGGCAAGTACGTATGGTACACGATGCCGATGTATGTGGATTTTCCAGTCAAAGACAGGAAAAGCTGGGAAGAATACAAGAAGAGACTCGATCCCGAAGACCCGCGGAGATACCCCAAAGACTGGGAGGAAGACGCCTACGTCAAGGTCTTTGAGGAGTACCAAGGGGGGAACACGATTATCTCGACCACCGGCTTCTACGGGTTTGGAGCGGAACTGATGGGAATCGTCAACTTCAACCTCGCCTTCTACAAAGACCCAGAGCTCATCCACGACATGGCAGAGTACTGGGAACACTTCACCATAGAAACATTGAGGGATGCGATGGAGACCTTGAAAGACCGTATCGACCTCGTATTCTGGTGGGAAGACATGGCTGACAAGCACGGCCCAAACATCTCACCCAGACTATACAGAGAATTCCTCCTCCCCCACTACAAGAAGGTAACCGGATTCTTCAACAAGAACAAGATCGATCGCATCATGATGGACTGCGATGGAAACACCAAACCCATACTTGATCTGGTCATCGAGGCAGGGGTCACAGGGCACTGGCCCCTCGAGGTGAACGCCGGCATGGACGTAAGAGAAGTGAGAAAACGCTACGGAAATAGGCTCTTTTTGGGGGGAAACCTCGACAAGCGAGCCATCGCCGAAGGCGGAGACTCGATGAAAAGGGAAATCGACTCAAAACTGCCGCTGATGAAAGAGACGGGCGGATACATCGCCGGCCTCGACCACCTTGTCCCCGTGGAAATCAGTCTTGAGACATTTAAGGAGTATGCGGAGTACCTTAAGTCGAAACTGATCGTATGATAAGGCAAACGGTCTCTCCAGAGAGCGGTCACTGAGGCGCCTTAGGCAGGATTAATACAGCGGACATCTACAACTTGGAGGTTAAAATGCAGTAGATCAACGTTCACTACAAGGGGAGATGTTGGATGCCGAAAGTTCTGATCGTCTATTACTCGAAGACTGGCAACACCAAGAGGATGGCTGGGCTGATAGCTGAAGGTGCAAGAATGGTGAAAGGCGTTGAGGTTGAGGTGAAGCCTGTGCAGAAGACCGAAGTGAGAGAGTTGTTAGGCGTGGAGGGCGTAGTCATCGGGTCTCCTACCTACTACGGTTCAATGGCCGCCGAAGTCAAGAAGTTCCTTGACGACAGCGTCAAGTTCCATGGCAAGCTTGAAGGAAAGGTCGGTGGGGCTTTCTCTTCCTCAGCGAACGTTGCAGGCGGCAACGAGACGACAATAATGAACATTCTTCAGGCGTTGTTGATTCATGGGATGGTTGTGCAAGGAACGTCGAAGGGTGACCATTATGGGCCTGTGGCTATTGGAAGGCCTGATGGGCGAAGTAGGAAGCTGTGCAGAGAATATGGTCGAAGAGTAGCCAAGCTCGTCTTGAGAGTTCAGCGACTTGACACGCAAGCGTACGCCTGCAAAGTATCGGTGTAGATTTTCGTTTAGGCCTCTACCACTCTGATGGGAACCTGTTGAGGCCTATTCTTTTGCTATCATGACTTCTGTTGCCTTTATCACCGCTTCAACTTCGTCTCCAAGCTTGAGTTCTAGATCGTCAACCGCCTCTTTGGTGATTACAGCCGTTATGGTCGCTGGCGTCTGAATTCTGATCTTTACTTTTGATGTTACGGGTCCTTTGTCGATGCTCTCCACTGTTCCTTTGAAGCGGTTTCGAGCACTGATCTTCAATCCTATCGCCTCCCAGTACTCTTCATCTTTCAGAACTGCCTTAACATAACCTTTGGTCCTATCAAAGCTCTTTAGCAGGGTCTTGGCTGTCTCTGTAAGCTTTGCCCCTCCTCCGCGTCTGCCTCCTATCTTCGTTTTGAGAATGGGCTTTCCCACAGCTTTCTCGATGTCGGAGGCTCGATCCCACGCGTATTTGTAGGAAACGCCGAGACGCTTCGCGGCCTCTGTAATAGAGCCGTACCTGTCGATCGCTTTGAGAAGAGTTGCCCCCCCTTCGCCCATGATGTACAGGTCACCTCTTTCCAGCCAAAGTTTGAGGGAAGGGGCAAAGGCGTTGCGGGTCCGGGTCACTTACTTCACCGACTTCAGACAAGTGTCATAAGTATCCCGTGCAGAGATGTCGCGAAAGGTCCGGGAGCGCAGGAGCTCCCAGCAACTTCTGGCCTTATCACGTGTGCTGTTCCAGCCCTTTTTCATGATTCCTCATTATCACGTGGTCGTAATATATTGATA
>CAYSNV010000145.1:0-3527 GCA_964432545.1 uncultured Candidatus Bathyarchaeia archaeon
AGGCCGAAGGAGATGAAGGTGGCAGGGGAGAAGGTGAAGTTCGTCAAGCTGAAGAGTGGCCTCTTCGGCTTCGGCACCGTCAACAAGGACCGCATCATCTTCTCCGACATCGAGAAGACGCTGCTCGACTTCATCTACGTCTCAAGATACGGATCCGTGCCAGAGGGCAGGATAGTCTCAATAGTTGAAGAGTACGGCACGGTTGCCAAACCCGATAAGATAGGAGCTTATTTGAGATTCTATCCAGAGACGGTTGGATTGGTGGCCAAGAATGCCGGACTTATCTGAGTTCATCGAATTCATCGCAGAGAAATCTGGCGTACAGAAGCCAGATCTGATACAGAAGGATGTGACTCTCCATAAGATACTCAAACAACTCTATTCTTCTCCACGCTTTCGCGAAAGCTACCTTTTGAAAGGCGGAAGTAGCCTAATCAAATGCTACTTCGGTTACTACAGGTTCAGCATTGACCTCGACTTTACATGGGCAGACCAAGCGAGTTGGCACATGCTCGGAGGCAAGGAGTTGAGGAGAAGGCTTCACGAAGAGATAGACATCTTTGGCTCTTCACTTACAGGCATTTGCGGGGGCATGGACCTAGACTTCGAGAACGAGCCGAGAGATAGGAGATACTGCGATTTTGGGGGAGGAGGCAGGATGACGACCTTCAAGCTCTGGAAGGACAATGAACTCATCAAGATTCAGGTAAACTATGTCGAGGAAATCCTGTTCACCCATAATGAAGCTGTTGTGAAGAACCTGCTACACGGAGCAACGATAACAGGCGACGAGGAAGCATACTTCAAAGAATTCCTAGACGCCTACGCCCCATTCAAGGTTCCCGTCTACGACGAGAGAGAAATCCTGTGCGAGAAAGTCAGAGCAATCCTCACCAGACGAACTCAAAAGCTAAGAGACCTCTACGACCTCTACATGCTTGAAAAGGCCGGCTTCAAGGCCGAGGTGCTGAGAGAGCAGATAGTCAAGAAAACCCGATCGTCTCTACGATATGCGAAGTACAGAGCCAGCTTGGAGAAAAACAGAAAATCGCTGAAGATCGTAGAGGCGCTGGAAGATCCCTACGAGAGGAGCCTGTTCATCGAAGAGCCGTCAATCGATTTTGAACGCTTCGCTGGAAGGCTCGAGGGCGTCTTGAGAGACACTCTAAACAAGATATAGCCCCCATAGATCCTAACGAATAAACAGAAAGATCATGACAAGAGGGAGTAGCCAAGAAGCATACGATAGACTAGAAGGTCTTAGCGACTATAGGGCGGGGCTTGAGACCGTTCATGCAGGCGTACACGGCTAAGGCGGTGGCCCAGAAGCGGTCGTCGTGGCTGCCCTCTGGATGCGAGAATTTGATTTTTCCAGTCTTCGGGGCTCAAATCTCTCCCGCGACACTAAGGACTCAGAACGGGTTAAATATCCCCTGTTTTTCACTATAAACCACTTCATCCTTTAGTAACTTCTCAGTGTATCCAAACGGACTCAGTATGTCTGCTCCGGCAAGAATTAATAAATCCAAGTATTTTTCGGCATCAAACCGGTTCTCAGCGTTGACCAGTTCAGCCGCCTTCACTCGCTTAATTGGCCTCTTGTTTCCAGCGTCGATTATCAGGTAGCGAACTGTCTGTCCGCCGGAAACCTCTACTCCCTCCTTCAACAATTGCCTAGCAGCCACGGCCTGAAAGACGTCGTGAGCATACTTATCCGGATTCTTGGAGAGGCGCTTCGCAATGATCAGATCCTGGACGTCAATGTTTCCGCTCTTCAGCTTCTCCACATAGCTCCTCAAAACTTCGATTGTCTCCGGAACCTTCTCCTTGAACTCCTCTGAGTTTGAAGCCTTTGCGAGGACCTTAACCATACTGAGTTGGGCTCTTCTGATGAGGGGTGGTGTGTCTCCTCTGACTGCTTCGATGCCTCTCACCTTGATCTTGCCATTCTCGAAGACTCCGTAGTATCGGTTGAGGACAGGCACCTCCCCATGCATTCTCGACGGGAGGAACACGATCCAGCGGTATCTCCCCTCCACCTTCAGTTGCACCCCCACCTCCCTATAAACCGCGTTACAGAGTTCAACGTATTCTCTTGGAGTTGCGCCTTCCTTCTTGAGCCAGAGCGAGTCGACGATGCCGTGGACCACCTCAAACCCCATCTCCTCAGCCATGCGTACAGTCTTCAACAGGGCGTCCCTGGCGAAGGCGCAGACAGCGATGTGGGCGTCGACCTTGCCGAAGCGGGCGTTCCTGTAGCCCAGGTAGCCGAAGCACGTCACGAGAATCCACTTCAGCGCCCTCTGCCTGCTATCATAGACCCTCCGCAACTCAGGGTTTTCGGCCTCATTCTTCAAGTGCTTATATGCGGCCCGCTTCTTCAAGACCATCTTTAACGTTCGCGGAACTATGCCCTCCCTCTTCTCACAAACATTGTACCCAAGCTCAGGAACCCTCAGCTTTGAGTCTGGACAGCATCTGCAGAGGACGGTTTCGGCTGAAATGTTTCGCTTCGCCATCAAAGTCGGATACATGGAGGAAAAATCCACTTCAGCAACCCAGTCGTGTATGCCCAGCTTGGGCTCGAAGACGAAGCCTCCCCTGTCAGCCACCAGCAGCTCCCAACCCGACTTGAACGCTTCAGGCTCCCTCTTCTTCCAGGGAATAAGAATACCATCCTTGGTGGCTTGGTAGAGCTGCAGGGACGACATGATGGTGCCGATGGAGGCCCTCGCAGCCCTGCGCAAGGGAACCCTACAGGTCCTCGAAACCTCAACCAACCCTTCGAGGCCACAAGCAGAGTAGATGAACGTATTCGACTCATCCACGTGGACCCTACCATAAAGCCTGCGCTCAGGCGCCTTAAAGTAGGTCCTGCCATAAGAGAAGAAGGTCTTTCCACGCCTCTTCTCAGCCCTGAGGGGAAAGCTCTCTCTTCCCAGCACAAGCTCCTTGGCGACCCCGTTCACCATCGCCCTATAGGCGAGGTAGGGGAAGAGAAACGAGTCTCCGCCCCGAGTGAGTATGATGTCAGGGTCCTCTTCCCTGACGACCTCAACCAGCCGAGGAATCTTATTGCCTTCATCCCTATCCTCGATAGCCACGCTTTCTCCATCCCACTCTAGAACGATTGATCTAATAGGGTCTTTGAAGCGGGGAACACTGCCTTCTTTAGCTGTTTCTACGCGCAGCGACATCACCCTGAGCGATGGAATCTCATAGTCCACGCTTTCAACGGAATCCAGCAGCCGATAAGTAAGCCCACTGCCCCGAACAGTAACCTCTACAAACGCTAGGGGGAAGACGCCCTTTTCGTAGAAGTAGGTCTGAACGATAGGAATGTCCACATTATGAAATCTGAACCTTTCGCCTGCCCCGAGCTCCAGCAACTGGCGAGCAAAACGAGGCGTCTCACGGTAATCAGAAACAGCGACCTCCAGCACGCTTGACCTTCTGCTTTCCATGAAGTCAACGCACTTTTCAACGGTACGCCACCATGCCACTGACTCGCAGTTTACGAGCTGCTC
>CAYSNV010000146.1:0-3515 GCA_964432545.1 uncultured Candidatus Bathyarchaeia archaeon
CGCCGCCGTCTGTCGTCTAGAACGAGCAGGGGTGTTCTCCTCGTCTTGGCAGAGACCATAGAACGGCTTCACCTATATCAGCCTTTATCCCAGCGAAGCGTCTTTCTGGCCCTTCGCGCGCCTGTATTCTGGCGCAGTAGCGATCCCCAGGTCTCCCGTAAACTCTTAGGTCATGCTCTGGACTCTCAGGTTCTCTTAGGATGTGGCGGCGCGGACTAGGCAAAGCCACCACGCTTGGTCGAATGTTGCCAAACTCCGAAAATGGAACACAATTAAAATAGAAGTTACGGCTGTTCTTATTTGAACCTGAAAATGCGCGACCTATTGAGAGAGAGGCGCAGCATCAGAAAGTACTTAGAAAGAACGGTAGACCTGGAGACGATGAAGAGGGTTTTTGACGCGGCACGCTACGCCCCATCAGCCCACAACGCGCAGCCTTGGCGCTTCGTGATCATCGACGAACCTGAAAGGAAGAAGCTTCTGGCCGAGGCCATGGCTGAGGAGTGGGACATCGATCTTGAGAGCGACGGCGTCGCCCCGAAAATCAGGAGAAAGCTCGAAAAGGACTCCATCGAAGTCTTCATCCACTCGCCAGTACTGATCGTGGCGTGCCTGAGCATGGAGGACATGGTCGAGTATCCTGACGAAGACAGGCAGGATCTGGAGTATCTGCTAGGGGTCCAGAGCCTCGCCGCCTCTGTCCAGAACCTTCTTCTTGCAGCGTGCGCCGAAGGCTTAGGCGCGACATGGTACTGTGCCCCCGTTTCTGTCAGGGCACCGTCCGCGAGGTTCTCGGTTTGCCGGATCATGTGGACCCACAAGCACTGATAACTCTCGGCTACCCGGCGGAAGATCCCGCACCCCCTCCTCGACTGCCCTTGAGCGATGTAGTCCACTACAACAGATGGGGAATCACCTTATGATCGCTGTTCTCGCCGGAGGGGTCGGCGCGGCACGCTTCCTTCAAGGACTCACAAAGATTGTCTCTCCCAGAGATGTCACGGTCATCGTGAACACAGGAGACGATATCGACTGGTATGGTCTTCGGATCTCGCCGGATCTTGACATCATCACCTACACGCTCGCTGGCATCGTGGACGAGCGGAGGGGCTGGGGCCTGAAAGACGATACCACTCACTGTCTCCAAGGCTTAGGCGCTTATGGCTGGGAGACATGGTTCCGAGTCGGCGACAGGGACCTTGCAACCCACCTTTACCGGACACATCGGCTTAGACAAGGCGCGGACTTGGACAAGGTGACCGCGGAGATCTGCAAGGCCCTCAATATTCGAGTCCGGATTATCCCCATGAGCAACAACTTCATCCAAACCTCGATCACCACTCCTAATGGAGCTGTAAACTTCCAAGAGTACCTTGTGAAGCGGAGGATGCACGACCCGGTGCGAGGAGTCCAGTTCAAGGGCATTGGAAGGGCAAAACCAGCGCCCGGCGTCGTCGACTCCATTCTGCGCTCAGAGAGGATAGTCATCTGCCCCAGCAATCCGATCGTCAGCATCGGCCCCATCATATCCTTGAAAGGAGTGAAAGAGGCGCTCGTCGATACCGACGCGAAGGTCGTTGGCGTCAGCCCCATAATCCAAGGAGCACCGGTCAAAGGCCCAGCCGACAGACTGCTGAAAGGGCTGAATCTTGAGGTCTCCTCTTTCTCTGTGGCAAAGCTTTACCGCTCGTTCCTCGACGTTTTCGTCATCGACTCCAAGGATGAGGCTGAGAAACCACGGATCGAAGGACTTGGGGTGAAGGTGGTGGCGACGAAGACTCTGATGGAGACCCTTGAGGACAAGACCAGACTAGCCCAAGTCGTGCTCGACGTATAGGCCTCTGACTCTCGCGATGCTCTCGCTGAAACAGGCAAGAGAATAACCCCGCGTGGACGCCCGTGACGACGATAATTGTGCCTGTGAAACGGCTTATACACTCCAAGGCAAGGATGGCTCATCTCTTGAGCGTCCAAGAGAGGAAGAATCTGGTCTTGACGATGCTTAACGACGTCCTTGGTGTTCTAAAGCAAGTGCATGACGTCCAAGTTTGTGTCATCGGCGTTGACGATGAAGTCAAATCGATGGCGCGGCGGTTCAACTTCACCTTCATCGGTGAGAAAGCCGAGGCAGGTTTGAACGAGGCGATCTCGACATGCCTCGCATCGCTCTCACTGAAGAAGGAGGACACGGCGCTCGTGCTCCCCGCGGATATCCCCCTGATCAAGGCTGAAGATGTGACCTCGATACTGCATCTTAAGGGCGAATTCGACGTCGTCGTCTGTCCATCCAAAGACCTCACAGGAACAAACGCCCTCCTCTTGAGACTCCCACCAGCGATTCAGCCTATGTTCGGTATTGACAGTTTCAAGAAGCATGTAGAGGCCTCCTCCTCTAGAAACCTCAGAATCAAGATTCTGAGAATTGACAGTATTGCCCGCGATGTAGACAGCGTGACTGACCTCGAGAGCGTTCTGGAGGCGAGCAGAGAAACAAATACGTCCAGATTCATTCACGATGCGGGCATCTTGGAACGGCTGAGGTAGAGTAGTCTTCCATCACCCGCTCTCGTCGGAGCGAAAGATAGAAAAGACCGCAAACCCGTTTACGCTTGGTTGATAACCGTGAGTGGGTTAGAATGGCCGTAAGAGGTACGTCCTTTGTGGATGGGGAAATCGCCTCCCTCAAAGAGGCCGGGCTCTACTTCACTATCCGCACTCTCCAAAGCGCTCAGGCCTCCACAGCCACGATCGACGGAAAGAGAGTAATCAACCTCTCATCAAACAACTATCTAGGACTGAACACTCACCCTCGACTGGTCAAAGCCGCCATCGAGGCCACCGAGAAGTATGGGGTTGGGGCGGGGGCTGTCCGCTCCATAATCGGAACGATGACCCCTCATGTTGAGCTGGAGGAGAGGCTCGCCAAGTTCAAACACACTGAAGCTGCCCTTACCTTCCAAAGCGGCGTGCTGGCGAATCAAGCCGCCGTCGGCACCGTCTTCGGGATCGGAGAAGCCCCGGGGGCGCTGGTCATCAGCGACCAGCTGAACCACGCGAGCATCATCGATGGGGTCCGGTTAACCAAAGCTGACAGAGCGATCTACGGCCACAAGAACATGGAGGAGCTGGAGAAGGTCCTCCGAGAGGCGGAGAAGTACACCAAGATCCTGATCATCACCGACGGCGTCTTCAGCATGGACGGGGACATCGCCCCGCTCCCCCCGATAGCCGAGCTCGCCCAAAAGTTCGGAGCTATCACCTACGTTGATGACGCACACGGGTCCGGCGTCCTCGGTAGGAACGGTCGCGGATCAGTGGACCACTTCAACCTCCATGGAAAATGGGATATCCAGATGGGAACGCTCTCAAAGGCCGTCGGCGTCGTAGGAGGCTACATCGCCAGCACTCAGAGTTTCAAGGATCTGATGCAGCGGAAAGCACGCCCCTTCCTGTTCAGCACAGCCCTACCCCCGGCCGTCGCTGCTGCAACCAAAGCCTCCATAGACCTCCTTGAC
>CAYSNV010000147.1:0-3480 GCA_964432545.1 uncultured Candidatus Bathyarchaeia archaeon
GGAAAGCGTAGATATATCCGTTTGGTCCAAGCATCAGAACGGTTTTCATGGACGCGCTAACAGAACGTCATTGAACAGGCCATAAGCGGAGTCGAAAATCCATTTCCAGATCGTGCCGCTTACCACTAGGGGGATAGCCCAAGGAACCAGGACGAGCCATTGCAGGAAGCCAGCTCCCTTAAACCTCTTTGTAATCAGGAGGGCGATACCTAGAGATGAGAGTACGATAACGGGGATAGCCATGACGGCGAATATTGCTGTGCTTCTTAACGACCCCCAGAAATAGTAGGTTTGAGTCATCTTGACGTAGTTCTCGAAACCTGTGAAGCCATACTGCTCAGGGTACTTGACATTGTACCTGAACAAGCTCGTGTAGAGGACGTAGAAGACAGGGTAGAAAGTGAATACAAAAATAGGGGCTAGCGCAGGGGCCAGCCCGATAAGGACGGTTCTGAGCTCCTTCAAGAGCACTTACCTTTCGTTTTACCAGCCTGCTTCCTTCTTCATGCGATTCCATTCGTCGGCGATCTCGTTCAGCACTTGGAGTATGTAGTCGTCCGATGCCGGCTTTCCGTGTTCGCCTAGCCATATCGAGTGGATCTTTGGTCTTACGACGCCTGCAAGCCAGTATCCGAACCACGGGTCCCACCAAGGAGTCATCTTCGGGTCATTGAAGAAGTCGTATGCTTTCGACAAGGCCTGTCTTCTCATCTCTGGGTCGCACCAGCCTTTCATCGAGTCAAGGATCTCTTGGTCATCCCACATCGACGCGTACGGGAACGCGAGGCCAGCTTGCATTCCCAATCGTTTAACGACGAAGTATGTCCCGGCAAAGTCTGGCTTCCCGTCCGTGGTCCTTCCACCCGTATATTGCATCATACGCCAAACGTTGTCTCTATGCCGCGGACTCTTGTCTGCCGCTCCCTTGAAGGCTAGGTAGGTTCTGTATATCGCTGAGATCCCCCCGTTTCCGACATTGATAGCGAACTTCAGATTCCCTGCTTCCTTGCTCGTCCCTGGAGGATTGATAAACGCCAGTTCGTAGTCGGGTTCCCAGATGAAGCTGTGGACACCGGATCCAGTGACATCAACTGTCTTGGCCTCGGCATACTCTATGCACGCGGTTGTCGAGACTTTATGCACCCATATCGCTTCGCCGACCGCTTTGATCGCCTTCATGAGGTCGGAGCCCATCTCGTTAAACATCGGGTTTAGATCCTCGTCGAACAGGTATGGACCCTTCTTTTTCTCGGTGACAGCTAGCAAGGTGTCGTATATCGAGCATTCAACAAAGCCCCAGCTACCTGCGAAGAAGCCGAGAGCATACTCCACCTTGGCTCCCTCTCCCCCAGCCTGCTTGATGTCTGCTTTCTGGATCTTCTTGCACTGATCGATAATTTCGTCCCATGTCTTCGGAGGCTCATCCCCGATGCCCGCTTCTTCTAGATGTCGCTTGTTATAGACGAACGTCTGTCCACCGCTGTAATAGAACAAACCGTACATTTTGCCCGTGAAGGGATTCACAAGCGCAGAACGGTAGCCCTCAAACACGTCGTCGCTATATTTCCTGATATCAGGATAGTATTCTTCCATGTCGACGCCCTGTTTAGCGTTCTGGTACGTTATTACAATGTCAGGAGTCATGTATGCCATATCTGGGGGGTTCCCGCCAACCACAGCAGTATTGAGAGCTGACGCGTAGGTGTCCAGCCCGTAGTCCGCTATTTTCACTTCGATATCCGGATTCTTCTCCATGAAGATCCTTGCGTTATCGTTTACCAGCTCGACTCCCCAGCTCCAGATTCCCCACGTAACGGTGTCCTTTGCTGGCGGCCGTGTCATGTAGTAGTAGCCTCCTCCGGCAGCAGCGACTGCGACGACAACTATGCCCGCGCCCGCGTATTTTGCGTACCCTCTTCTCGAGACCTTCTCTTCTTCAGACATTTTTTCACCATTTCCTACGGATGTTTCCGCGAGTTATATCTCCCGTTTCCATACTATTCAAGCGTTGGCTTGAAAAGGCGCCATTCTTGAAGAGATGGTATAAGAAATGACGGGTTTAATGTCCGGTGACCCTTCGCACAGCATCCGAAACCGCGTTCACCATCAGCTCGAGCAGCTTCTCGCCCTTCTCTTTTGTCGCCAAGGTGGCGTCGCCGCAGACGCCGTACTTCAGATCCCTTCCTAAGAACTTGGAGGTGGTGAAGACGCGGATCGCCTCCAAGAAGTTCGGCGTCGTCAACCCTTTTGGAATGAATGGAGGGATCTCCTTTACCGCTTTCTTCATATCAACGAGGTCAGGGCGGAGGTAGAGTATCAAAGAGGTCTCCAACTCCTCGGCATGAATGAAAAGCTCTTCCTGAAGGGTCTGCGCCAGTACCTCTACTGGGATTACATTATATGGCGAGATGTTATGGACCTGGGTTTTCCCTAGCTCCCCTGACACATTCAGTTCGTAGCAAATGTCGGAGACCTGAGCAAGGTGACCGGCGTGGCCTGAGAGGATCACGACGTGCAGCACCATGTTTCGCACAAGGCTTCGCACTACTTCTTTTATGACGGTTCGGAGAGTGTCCGCAGAGAGCGTCAGAGTTCCTGCTCTGGGATAGTGATCTTCTGAGAAACCAATAGGCAAAATGGGCAACAGAATAGAGCCTGTCTTCTCCGCGACCCTCTTTGCGATCTCCCATCCGATGATGTGGTCAGTGCCTGTGGGGAGGTGGGGGCCATGCTGCTCGGTACTGCCGATAGGAAAGATGGCGACTTTATGCTTCTTAACGAGTTCTTTCAGCTCAGGGGATGACTTCTCAGCCCAGATAATTGATTTCTCCATGCTACAAAACCTCACAATAGAATGGTCATCCTCTGATTGCCTTCGCATAGCTTTTTAAAGCTATCGATGAGCCCATTCGCCGTCACAGCTGAGAGCAAAGCGTTTTATTTCCACAAATGTATGACGATAACGATGCAGGTGTATTGCGGATGGGGATGATTCCTGACAGTGAATATAAACAACGGTTGAAGAGAATTCAAGCAGAGATGGAGGTCAGAAACCTCGATTTGATCGTCGGTTACTCCAGCGAAAACGAACCACACCACACCCGATATCTCGCTGACTTCGCACCGAACTTCGACTTCGCAGGCTTCCTTATCCCTAAGCGGGGCGCGCGCGCTAATGACAGTGTCATTGTATCCTGCCCGTAACGTTGTTGATCGGGCTGAAATGGTGAGATGCGAGATCTGAGCGGACATACCGCCGATGTGAAAACCGGTTAGCGAAGACACAGCTACTAAAACGAGCAATAATGAAGAGAGCGCTTTCAATTAGACCACTCCCTCAGCTATCTTCTCAACGACCCCATCCCTTAAATGAATGATCCGGTCGGTATCTTCCGCGAGGTAAAGGTTATGGGTGACCATCAGTATGGTCGCCTTCTTCTCTTTCTGCACTCAACAAGTGTTTACTTGCGTTCATACTTC
>CAYSNV010000148.1:0-3433 GCA_964432545.1 uncultured Candidatus Bathyarchaeia archaeon
AGCCTAGAGAGCCGTACGAGAGAGTTGGCATCGTCCCGAACGTCGTCTTCACCTGCGGGGCGATCGTAAGAGAGGGTCGACTTCACGTCTATTACGGCGGGGCCGACACTGTCGTCTGCGTGGCGTCGGCAGATCTCTCCGAGATCCTATCGCTCTTCTAGAGAGAGGCTGCGCCGAGTCTTTTTTAAGTAGAGTGGAACCTATCATATAGGTGGGGCGAAACTGAGCTTAGGCGCCTCGCTCTCTCGCCATTCAACGTGAGCTCCTATGAAGCTGAGAAGGTGTTTGGACTGACCGGCATATTTGAGCGTTACAAGGGAAACCCAGTACTGACGCCGAATCCGAAAAGCATGTGGGATTCGTACATGGTCTTCAACTCTGCGGTTCTCGACATGGGTGGGAAGATTCATCTCCTCTACAGAGCGAGAGGGAAGAAAGGTGGTATCTCCCGGATCGGGTACGCCTCCACCGCGGATGGCTTCAACATCGACGAGAGGCTTGACAAACCCGTGTTCGAGCCTGAGGAGGGAAACGAGTTGGAGTGTTTCGGATGTGAGGATCCGAGGCTGGCTGAGATAGGGGACAGAGTATATCTCACCTACACGGCCTACGGCATGATTCCGAGCATGTCCCCCTCCTTCAAGTCGATCCAAGTAGCGATGACCTCGATCTCCAGCCAAGATTTCTTGGAGAAAAAGTGGAACTGGGGGCCGAGGCGGTATCCGTTCCCCTGCGTAGACAACAAGCATGCGTGCCTCTTCCCAGAGAAGATAGAGGGGCGCTGGGTCATGTACCACAGAATCCCGCCGCACATCTGGATTGCGTACTCCCCGGATCTTGAGAACTGGGGCGACACCAACATCGTCCTGAGTCCGCGCAGAGGATGGGAATACTTCAAAGTCGGTGGGGGAACGCAGCCCATCAAGACCGACGAAGGGTGGCTGATCATCTACCACGCGGTCGACCGGGAGTGGAACTACAGGCTGGGAGCAGCCGTCGCAGACCTAAAGAACCCCCACAAGCTCGTGAAGAGGAGCAGAGAGCCGGTCCTGGAGCCTCAGGAGGAGTACGAGGTGCGGGGTGACGTCCCCAACGTCATCTTCACATGCGGGGCAGCGCTCAGGGATGAGAAGCTCTACCTCTACTACAGCGGCGCCGACACCGTCATGTGCGTCGCGACCGCCGAGCTACCAGAACTGCTGAAGTCTCTGGAAAAGGTTCAGAGAATACGCGGGAGCGTTACCGCATTGCACGCTTCAACGTCTTGCGGCCTACTCCCTGAAGCGGGAAGTGGAGGACTCGCGCTCATGTGAGACGCGTACTAGAACACCTATACCTACTGAACGAATGCGTTATAACAAATATCTACATAAAGAATAAATAGGGTAGACGCCTTCGAATGGGGCTATTATGGAATGCCCTCACTGCCACTGTGGCATGGATTCCAACGGACGCGTCACGCATCGCACAAAAGCGGAAAAGGCCGTCAAGTTGGCAACTATGTACCGGTGCCCCCGGTGCGGAACGACAAAAATAGTCGAATTCAACGGCAACGGGGAAGGCCGCGAGCACGTGTATGGTGAGGGAAGAAGGAAGACTTTCAAAGGACAGGTTAAAACCGGTTTATCCCGCCTTACGCCACAGTAACCTGATACGGACAGGCATTCAGCGCGTGCGCTCTATTCACTTCATTATTGACAGCTGACGGCTGCATCAAAGACAGGTCTTAAAGCTACACCGATCTGGACCTCAGCAACATCAATGAAACAGCGGTTTATTAATGAGGAACGTGGGGATTGTGATGGGGAAGAATCCCCTACGTATACGTGGGTTGGAGTGAAAATGCCGTATTACGTGGTCCTTGGCAACTTTACCGAGCAAGGCATTCGAAAGGTGAAGGATGTACCCAAGCGGGATGAGAGCGCCCGGCGCATGATCGCGCAGGCCGGGGGGAAGATGCAACTCTACTACACCCTCGGCGAGTACGACTTCGTCGCGATCATCGAGATGCCCAGCGACGAGAGCATGGCCCAGTTCCTTCTTAAGGTTGGCAGCTTCGGTAACGTCCGCACTAAGACGCTGAAGGCGTGGAACGAATCCGAGATCGGGAAAGTGCTTGCCCAGATCCGGTAATATCGTTGCTGGAAGATGCGAAAACCCCCTCTTTTTTCCTGGCTCCCCATCATACGCGCGTCACCCCATCTCTTCTAGAAGTAGCGAAACTGGCTGAGTACGCCCTCCCTTGGAACAATGCTTAACCAAGAATGCGCTTCCTTATTTGCCGCGTTCATGGTGGAATATTTCAGCTTCGACCTCGGGGTATCGTAAGGCTTGCTATTGACCTCGTTCTAGGGCCGTCGCTGCCGAGAGTTGGAATGAAGTACGCAGGGAGCATGATCAAATGACCCTGAACGAGATTGGAAATGCGCATGCTTCGAGATGGAAGAATCTGGGGAGACATGGGCCGGAAAACTGATGGTGGACCCCACTAGACTTAAATGTCTGGGCGCGCAAGTGTACAGGGTTAAGATGACAATTCTCGATGTGATCGGGTACCTCTTCCTTCTAGTCATCATCCTCTGGATACTCTCGGCATCTATCAAGGTTGTTCGAGAGTATGAAAGGGGCGTGATCTTCAGGCTTGGGAGGTTTGTAGGCGCCAAGGGCCCAGGCCTCTTTTTCATCATCCCCATGGCCGACAGGTTTGTCAAGGTCGATCTGAGAATCGTCGCCTTCGATATCCCCAAGCAGAGGGTGATAACGAAGGACAACGTCAGCGTGGACGTAGACGCCGCGGTCTACTACCGGGTCTTCGACCCCGGCAAGGCGATCATACAGGTGGAGAACTATCTGCAGGCGACGAACCTCCTTTCCCAGACGACCCTTAGGGATGTTCTCGGACAAGTGGAGTTGGATGACCTGCTGGTGAAGAGGGAGGAGCTTAGCAAGAGGATTGGTGAGATACTCGATGTGTACACCGATCCGTGGGGGATCAAGGTGGCAGCTGTGGCCATCAAGGATGTCAGTATCGACGAGACTATGCTGCGGGCCATCGCCAAACAGGCTGAAGCGGAGAGGGAGAAGCGGGCTCGAATCATCATCGCAGAAGGGGAGTTCATCGCCGCGGAGAAGATAGCCCAAGCCGCCGAGAAATACACGACCCCGAGTGCCCTCCGGCTCAGGGAGCTTCAAACCTTGACAGAGATCGCCAGAGAGAAGAACCTAGTAGTGGTAACATCAACCGGAGAGACAGAGAACATCGGCAAGATCGCCTCGCTGGTCAAAGCCCTCAAGAAGTGAATGAAAGCGGCATGAGGAGGAGCGTTTCGCCAGTCCTTTTAGCCACCCTCTGCATTCTCGCCTCCGTTATTGTGGCTGAAGGCGCGTCAGCCAACGGTCATGTACTCCTCGTGAAGGTTGATGACACGATCAC
>CAYSNV010000149.1:0-3423 GCA_964432545.1 uncultured Candidatus Bathyarchaeia archaeon
GGGCAGGGAGAGCTCTTCAACAACACGTTCGGCGCCATCGACAAACACACACTAGCACCCGGAGAGACAAAGATCGTCGACAACTTCCACCTTGTCGCATTCACCGACACATGCCAATACGAAGTCCAAAGGTTCGGGGGCTGGAAGGAGACTCTGCTTAGCGGCGAAGGGTTAGTCACCCGCATCACAGGTCCCGGCGAAGTCTTGATCCAGACCAAGAACATTAGGGAGTTCGTGGAGTGGCTATGGGTGTTGCTTGAGCCCCGCGTGCGCTCGACAGCCCGTTAACCCCCCTCTTTTTCTCCACTGAAGATGGTTGGTCATTCTCGAAAACGACCGATCTCTTTCACCTGAGTCCTCTGCAGCGAGGCGACCCCGACAAACACCTTCTCAGATCCTAGACTCAGATCGTGAGGCGGTGATAAGGTAGAGTGTCTCGAAGAACAGCGGAGTCTCCGCTGTGACCTCGACATGAAATCCACGCTTTTTCAACTCTTCAATCGTCTCGACATGTTGGGAGAGTGACGACTGCACGATCTGAACGCGACCCTTTCCTCTCAGATAACTCTCGAAGTCTTTGAGGAAGCGCTCCGTCACAGCTCTCCCATCTGGGCCTCCGCACCATGACCGGTCCAACTCGCTGTTGACCCCGCTGTCGGGAAGGTAGGGCGAATTGAGAGAATCAAATCAAACTTCCCGCGGAGAGGCCCGAACATGTCCGCGTGGAGAAACTGGACATTCGTGATTCCGTTAAGGGATGCGTTGCTCCCCGCTAAGGCCACAGCGCGTAAGTTCACGTCGACGCCGACTACTGACCGTGCCTTGGAGGCCGCGACCAGAGAGACGTAGCCGGAGCCAACCCCTATCTCCAAGACGTCGTCATCTCTGCCGACTTTCAGATGCTGCGCCAGCAGTTCACTGTCCTCCGCAGGAGCATACACTTGGATCGGTCTCTATGCGGACCTCCACCATACCAATCGTCGACCTCCAAGATCTGGGATTCAGCGCGTGAGGAAAACTCCCCGCGTCCAGATGCTCACCCCTAAAACAACTATTAGACATTTGATGTTGGTCCTATGCAAAATATGGCGAGGGGAAGGGGATCCTGCTTCTCGCATTCATGCTGGTCTTTGCCTAGCTTTCTCCCGTCAACGGTCAGATCCTTCCCCCGCCTCCCGACCTTTACCAGCACGCGGTAGAGTTCCGGGGTTGACTAGGTTGGGGGCCCACAAAGGAAGTGGAGATCAACTCATCCTAGAGGGAGATACCTCAACCAGCGGACCGATGCCCGCACGCTGACGATCAGCTTCCCCCCAGAACCATCACTTTCTACAGTTGTCTCCAGCAGGAGTGGTTGAACGATTATCCTCCGAAAGTCATAATAACCCCAGAAAAGAGATTCCAGTCAGAAGGTGCAGGACTTGTCTTCGGATGAGAAGAAGTCGAGCGGCATCCCTGGCCTAGATGAGATGTTGTTCGGTGGCTTCCCAGCGGGAAGGGTGATTCTGGTAGTAGGTGGTCCAGGGACCGGCAAGACGATCATGGCGGCTCAGTTCCTGGTGGAGGGGATACGCTCAGGAGAGAGCGGCGTTTTCGTCAGCCTAGACGAGAGTAAAGATCACTTCTTCAGCGAGATGGCAAAGTTGGACTGGAACATGGAGAAGTTCGAGAGGGACCGGAGGCTGGCGTTCGTCGACGCATCGCCAATCCGCCACCTTCCCGGCGAGGTGAAGCTGGGCAAGGTCGCCATCGGGAAGCGGGATTTCTCGATGCTCAGCCTCATCGAAGGCATCAACGCCGCCGCCAAAGAGATCGACGCCAAACGTGTCGCCGTCGACCCCATCGCGTCCCTCATCTTCCAGTACCCCGACGCCGTCCAGAGGCGCACCGCGATGCTTGACCTCAACGAAGCTCTCATCCGCTCCGGCGCTACCTGCCTCCTCACCACCGAGCTCCGCTCCATCGGCATCGAGCGCCGCGTCCAGATCGAGGAATACCTCGCCCACGGCGTCATCATCCTCCAGACCATGCAGGTCGGACGATCCTTCGTCAGAGTCCTCCAAGTCGAGAAGATGAGGGAATCCGATGTCGACGCCCAGCCGCGCCCCTACCGGATATCGAACAGAGGCATCGAAATCTTCCCCAAGGAAAGCGTCTTCTAGCAACCTGTCCTTTGCCAGATCGACTTCGAGAACGCCCCGATCAGCCTCCCTCAGGATCGAGAACCATCCTACAAGTCCGATCGGACCGATAGTTGGAGTTGCTCTGATCCCTGTTGACGTTATCTTCTGAGCGCATGCGTCTCTGTGAGGCAGGGCGTTGGGGGGAGAGGCTGAGACGCTCTCAGATGTGCATACAAGCTATGCGCTTGTTTCAACGGTCTTCACCTGCTCTTCTTCCTTCGTGGGGCTTCCGAAGTGGCAACGCGCCGAGACAAGCCGAGGATAGGTGAATCGTTTCATTTCCTTCTGAGGGCGATCACCACGAGCGAGATTACGAACCAGATGACGATGTCGTAAAGAAGGTACGCTGATTCGATCATGTAGGGTGCGTTGGGATAGACGATTTGGCTCAGCCACCCGTAGGGGAGCCCCCAGAAGGACTTCCCGAGGGCATGGGGAGGGAGGAGCGCGAACCATCCTACTCCCGCTAAGGTGACCAAGAGCTGTAGAAGTCCTAGGAAGAGAGTTATGATGATCGATGAGACTATACTCCTGACAACGATCTTACCCCAATCCATATGGTTCCTCCTCTGAAATCTACCTATACTCTCGTATCATCCATAAGAATCTTTTGAAGCGCCTACCGGGAAGAATAGCCGTGTCTAACTGGAGTGTCTAACATTGTTAAGACTATAAGTCGGCTTTGCCCAAGATCCACGAACCTGCCGCTTCGAAGATCTCTTCCCCCATTCTCTTGTATCCTTCGGTGCTGAGGTGGAGCCCGTCATTGGAGTATTCGGGAAGGAGACGTTTCGTCTTCGGGTCTGATGTGGCGTCGAACAGGTTGACGCAGGGAAGAGACCGTTCCCGGGAGTACTCTTTAATCTTTGTGTTGAGCTCGATGCGCGGGGGAATAAGAAGGTCGGAGCCCAGTATTGAGGGGACGCGGCAGGTGACCACGCCAATCTCTTCGTTGAGAGCTGCGTCATACATCTCTCTGAGGTTTCGAAAGATCTCAGACGGGGAGACACCCCATCCTATATCATTTGCGCCCCCGAGGACTATGGTGAAATCCGGCTCAACCTCCAGCACATCCCCTCTGAAGCGGAGGAGCATGTCGCGAGTGAGGTCTCCGCACACTCCCCTGTTGAGAATGGAGATGCGGACCGGTTTCTCCCTACCTCTTAGGGCCTCTTCCAGCCTTCGCTCTAAGGTGTCCATGTACGGGGTGACGGGAGGAGACGGGTTTTCAGGCGTGGGG
>CAYSNV010000150.1:0-3389 GCA_964432545.1 uncultured Candidatus Bathyarchaeia archaeon
AAACCCACGGCGAATATACCCTGCTTTTCCGCTTGAGGTTCACTCTCTCCACCCCATCTTAATAGTATTTCATGGCGTGCGTTTTCTTCGCGTAGCTGATCTTTTTCCTGCAGTCGGGGCAGTACTTCAGATAAGTCTCCATATCTTCTTCGAAGACTCCCTTAACCTGCGCATCGATATTCTCCAAGATGCGTTCTCTTACCCTTGTTAGCTGTTTCTCTGGAAACAGGTATTCGCCGCATCCCTCACATTTTTCCCGCTTGAGGGTGTTGTTGATGTAGAGCCCTTCTCTTGATGTGCTGGCAAATTCGTATTGTGGGGTGAGTTTTATCGCCTCTTCGGGGCAGTCGTACATGCATCCGCCGCAGAAGGTGCATCTTCCCAGGAATACGGAGACCGTCCTTTCTTCACCCTTATCCACTACGTCGATGGTGTAGTTTGGGCAGACGTTGCGGCATGCTCCGCAGCCTATACATTTCTCCTCGTCGAATTTGTGTTTGCCTCTTCCGCCGGGGACTATGAGGCTGTACTTCTTTCCGGGCCACGTACCCGCGGGGTAGTCGATCGTTATGCAGTCTGCCAGATTGCCGATCACTTCCTTCAGGAGTTTTCCTTTTCCCTTCAACTGAATTCCCTCCCACCCTCTCAAACGAGTCCTAGATATCGGGTGACATAGGCCCAGAGCACCGCGATCACCCCTAGCAGCACGGGGTATTTGAGAAACCAGGTGAAAGCCTGGTCGACCCTGAATCTGGGGCTGTAGACGTGAAGGAGCGCGATGAGAAAGACGATTATGAGGGTTTCCACCAGGAATAGTGTGATCGAGAGCGGGGGATTGAGATACGTTGTTCTGACGATTCCCCCGCCTAGGAAGAGGTTGATGAACAGTGCGGGAATCAAGAAGGCGAGCAGGGTCTTCACGATCTCCACGATGCCCAAAAGCTTCCCGGTGTACTCGGTCACGGGGCCTGCGATGATCTCCACCTCGGCCTCAGATATGTCGAAGGGCTTGACCTGGAGTTTCCCTACCAAGGCGGCGAACACCGCTAAAGCCGCAAACGGGTTTAGGATGATGAAAGGAAGGGTCTGATTTTGAAACTCGATCAGATGCGTGACCGAGAGTGTATTCGCGGTTATCGCGAGGGCGAACATCCCCAGCGTCTGCGGAACCTCAAAAGCCAAAGTCAACTCCACCTCCCTTTGCGCCCCATAGACCCCCCAAGGCGAAGAACTCGCTGAACCGCCGACTATGAAGGACAAGGGTATCAAGAGCAGCAGGTAGAGAATCACTATGAGACTGAAGTCAAACTCTCCAAAAGGTGAAAACCCTGCGATGGGGACGAATAGAGATGTAGCTACTAGGCTCGCTAGCGCGAGATAAGGGGCCGCTTTAAACAGCGTCTTCTTGGCGGTTGCCGGCACCAGCGTCTCCTTGTAAAGGAGTTTGAGGATGTCGTAGAGCGGCTGCCACACACGGCTGAGGCCCAGAAGCGCTCGAGCCTCCTTGGGGACGATGAGGTACGGCCCCCGTCTCCCTTGGAGGCGCGCTGCGACTTTCCTATACTCATAGCTGTAAAAGACGCTCAATATGAACGCGATCACGGGCATGAGGATGCAGGAGGCTATTATCCAGCTAACGGGAAGATACCCCATCTCTATGATACCCCGTCTCGATCTCCTTAAGTGATAGAATTGTGACCTTGCTCGTTTTCACATCCTCGATTCGAGTCAAGCGGTCTGTGCACGACATGCACGGATCGATGCTACCAATGATGATCGGGGCGTCTGCCACCGAATACCCCCTCAACATGTCAGGGAGCAGGGAGTTGTTCCTGTAACTCGGTGTTCGCACTCTGATGGAGTAGGGAACGTTCGTTCCATCGGAGACAACGTAGTAGAGGAGTTCCCCGCGCGGTGCCTCATTCTTTCCGAGAGCCTCGCCGGCAGGGATGTTATCCATCTCCACGAGGAAAGCGCCATGATTCTTGCGGAGGTAGTCGATACACTGGTAGCAGATTTCGTACGAGACCAGAAGCTCTTTCAACCTGACGATGGTTCTCGCCCAGCAGTCTCCCCCGCTCTCGACTATAACCTCCCAGGTCGTCCACTCTTCCCCGTAGGCTGCGAAGGGGTCAGACCATCGGACGTCAACCTTGTAGTTGCTACCACGGGCGGTAGGTCCTACCCCGCCTAATCTCACCGCTGTCTCATACGGAAGTATTCCGACGTCTTGGAGTCTTTTTCTGGCGACAGGGTGATCGTAGACCCATTCGATCATCTCACGAGTTTTCTTCTCCATATACCTTATTCTCTTCTCGATGTCGATGAGATCTTGGTCCGATATGTCGAACCTGACCCCGCCAATCTGTATGCAGTTAGTCGCTCTGCGGTGGCCAGATGTCTTTTCGAAGATATCCATGACCTCCTCCCGAAGCTTGAACGCAAGCATAAACAGGGTCTTGAACCCTATCAGATCGGCGGCGACCGCGAACCACAAGAGGTGGCTGTGCATCCTCTCAAACTCGTTCAGAAGCGTCTTAAGGTAACGCGCCCGGGGCGGAAGGTCGATGTCCGCGATGTGCTCGACAGCGTTCGTGTAAGCCGAGGTGTGTGAGATATGACAGATACCGCAGATCCTCTCCGAGATGGTAAGCGCCCTTCTGTAACTCTTATCCTCAAAAAGCTTCATTATCCCCCTATGATTCCAGCCAAGTTTAATCTCCGCGTCCAAGATCTGTTCCCTATCGACTTTTAACCTCCAGTAAACGCTTTCGATGAGGGCGGGGTGATAAGGGCCTAGAAGTATCAGAGAGCCCTCACCCATTGGGGGATTCACGGCGGTAGGGGGTCTCCCCTCGTCTATACTTGATCCGTTCCCCGTCGTGTCCCCTTCTACAGGGTTAGGCCACTCATAGGGGAGCCATAGGCGGTGATCTATCGGGTTGCCAACGAATTTGACCCTTGTGAAGTCCATCATCTCCCGTTCAGGCCAGATGGCTTCGTCGGTTATCGGAGCCAGCGAAGGGAGGCTCGGGTCCTCCCTGGGAACCTTCGCCTTCAGGTTTAGATGTAACTTCTTCTCTAAGTGGTCGAGTGCATAATGGTACACTACATCGAAACCATCGAGTCCGACATCTATTACCGAGATGTGGGCGAGCCTTCCTTTGCAGGTGTTCTTGAGGTACTTGGCTATCTCGCCAACTCTGTCACACGTGACGCGGAAGACGTAGCGGTTGTGGGGAAGAGCCTCTCTGCTTATGAGGTGGTCACCTGCGATATGTTCAACTTCTCTTCTTACTTCGTCACTTAACCTCATCCGCTCCACCACTGCACGGTTCTATCGGACGGGTTTCGGGCGTTTTCAAGGACTGGCAGGCTCCGCTTGGAGT
>CAYSNV010000151.1:0-3388 GCA_964432545.1 uncultured Candidatus Bathyarchaeia archaeon
GGGCGGGCCTTAATCGCGTTCAAGGCACGCAGCATCAATGTCGCGTTGGACCCCAAAGAGGTCTTCAGGAAGGAGATCAAGGTCCTAAAAGACCGTGGCTTTGAGATAAAAGACGTCCAAAGGCTTGAGCCGTTTCAACTCGACCATGCCATGGTTCTCGCGACGTACGAATAGTTGACCCAGCCAACCTGGTCAGCGCTGTTTCAGTGATGCGTCCTCGGCCGACCATGGCGGCACAGGCTTAGTCATCCAAGCAGCTTCCTCTGGTGAAGTTCGGCCGCTAGCCTGTCCACAGTCTTCCAGGATCGTCGAGCAAAAGGGGGGAAGTCGCCCACTCTTCTGTAATGATCCTTTAGAAAAGCGATGGTTCTGGGATCCCCCGCATAACCAGAGCCGAAGTCACCGTACACCGTCTTAAGCTTCCCGATCTCATCGTCCCGTCTCACTTTGGCGAGGATGCTGCTAGCGGAGACGACAGGGTACTTGCTATCCGCATGATGCTCGGAGATTATCCCCACTTTGAAGGTGAGGCGCTCAGAGATCCATTGCCCGTACCGCTTCTCATCAACATCGGAGGCGTCTACGTAGGCGACCTCCGGCTTCAGCCTCTCCACTATTTCAGCCATCACCTCTGCCTCCAGAAGGTTCAAGCCCTGGAACTTCCTCTGCCTGTTGACGTACTCGTCAATCCTCTTCGGCTCTATCAGCACTATTTCATAGCTATCAGCGACTTCGATAATCTTGTCGTGCAACGCCCTCCTCCTTGATGGGCTCAGCTTCTTTGAGTCTCTCACACCCAGCTGCTTCAACGCTTCCGCTTTCCCTTGATCTATGAGGAGCCCTGCAATCACCAGAGGACCGAGGACGGGCCCCCTTCCCGAGTCATCGAGTCCCGCTATCCGAGTCAACGACAAGTTACACCGACCGCTGATGCCTACAGACTGACAGCTTCACCGCCCCGATTCTGAGGTGCCACACACTCCACCGTCTGATCGCCAGACACCTTCCAAGCTGCCTTCAAAGCGCGTGCCGCAAGGGTGAACCCAAGGGGTTCCTCGCGCTTTGTTCTTCCCATCCCGCTCGCGAACTCGACCCCTGCACCTAGGGAAGCCCTGATGTCGATTTAAATCCTCCTGAGCGCGGTTTCGCGCCCCAGTGTTCATGAGAACGTCATCTGCCAAGATCCTTTCCAGAAATGAGTTACCCGTAGGTCCATAAACTTCATAAAGGTTTTATCTGAGTCCTTTTTAAGGAAAACAACGAAGAAGGCGTTGGATTAGACGCCTATCTTTGAGATAGATGAGCGGTCACGCAGAGCAGCGGTATGAGCGGTGAGTGTAGAATGGGCAAGAAAGGTGAGAATGAACTCTTCACAAATGAGGAAATCGAAGAGATGTTGTTCTCTGCAACCTCCGATCCTGTTCGCCAGGTGAAGTCGAAGCTTCAAGAGTTGGTGCAGCAGTACCCGATCCACACGCTGGGTCTTGTCTTCGCGTTCGGCCTACTTTTGGGGGTTGCTTTTTCAGGGTCGAACAGCAGAAAGTAGCTATTCTCTCCTTTTCCTTTTTGAATACTTCTGAGCGAGAATCCTTCTTATTCTCAGGCCTATTGAATCGAAGATGTCCGGTAGGTCCCAGCCGGAGTCCTGGAACACCCTGATTCCCTCCCGCGTCTTGATTATGACGTTCACCTCGTACCGTCGCCGCTCCTTCTTGGGACTCTTCGGAGAGAACTTTATCTTCGCTCGCGCCTCAATCACGTCGAGGTAGCTTTTCATCAATGTGTTGACGGATCTCACGAACTTGTTCTTTGCCGCTTCTGCCTCGAAAGGGTCTTCAGGCAGTCCGACCATGTACACCGGAGTCAGCGCTTTAGCGCTTGAGACCAAGGGCTTCAGGAAATCCCTGTAGGACACGATTCCCTGCAGCTCATCACCCATCGCTATGACCGCGTAATCAACCTTCTTGCTGAGCATCGCCTCTAAGACCTTAGAGGAAGGGGTGTCAGGAGGGAAGATCAACAGGTCTTCGGCGATGAGACTTTTCACGGGATACTCGAATCGTTTGACGTACTCTGGTAGCAATTCACCTTTTCTGCGAGACTCGCGCGGAACCATGCGGCTGATAATGTCAAAAGATGTAATCACTCCCTTCAACCTTGTGTTGTCGAGTACTGGCAGATGGTCTATCTGGTATCTTATCATCAGTTTACGAGCTTTGGATGCCGGGTCGTTGGCGTCTAATGAGATCGGCTTGGGTGTCATGATCCTATTCACATTGGCGTTGAACGGGATGGTTTCCCTGAGACTCCTTATTATTGAGAGGTTCCTGATTTCGCCAACGATCGCGCCTCCTGAAGCTTATGGGCAGAGCCCTCACCCGATGGTTCATCATCAGATTGGAGGCGGCTATGAGGTTTGCCTTGGGGTCAAGCAGCGGAATCGGCGAGACTATCGTGCAAGCCTTCTGTTGCAGATCCGCTGCCTCTAGTATGTTGCGAAAACTTGTCACGCGGATTTTGCCTTGACAGTCGATGAAAGCCTCATAACGTTCAAGTTCAACTAGCTTTCCTCCTGGCACTATGAGAGTCTCTGTCTTCAACTGTCCTACTTCTGTCGTGGAAAGCGCTGCCAATAGGTTTACCTCCGGATTCGCGATAATCTTTAAGAACAATTAGTAGAGTAATCCTGCATTATCTAATCTTAGAGGTGCGTTGTTCCGTGAGAGAACGCGTGATGTCATCGCGAACGTACTACAAGAGCAGGATACTGACATTGAAGGTTGACGAGGTTCTCCTCAAGGGGAGAAAGATGAAGAGAGCCGTCGTCGTCCACCCGGGGTCGGTGGCGATCGTCCCTTTCATCGACAAGTCACACATTCTTCTCATAAAGCAATACCGACATCCGATCAACCGTACCCTTCTCGAAATACCTGCAGGCACGTTGGAAGAAGGCGAGGCCCCGCTGGCGTGTGCCCGACGCGAGCTTCGAGAAGAGACAGGGTACAGGGCTAGAAGCATACATGAGATCGGAAGTCTCTATCTCGCTCCGGGGTACAGCTCGGAGCTCATACACGTGTTTCTCGCCTCAGACCTAGAATATGCGGGGCAAAAGACAGAGCCGGATGAAGGAATCGATGTTGAAGTGAAAGATGTTCACGAAGCTCTCAGGGAGGTTCGTGCGAGGAGATTCCGATGCGACGCAAAAACCGTGTGCGGCCTTTTCTACGCCTCCATGTATCTGGGAAAGTCCATCACCACGTTTCGCAGCCCCCTTTCTAAGCCAGATTAGAAATCAATATATAGCGAGAAACGGGTAGTTCTTTACGATGCCAGATGGCCATGGCGTACGT
Organism: uncultured Candidatus Bathyarchaeia archaeon; assembly: GCA_964432545.1. Taxonomy (GTDB): domain Archaea; phylum Thermoproteota; class Bathyarchaeia; order 40CM-2-53-6; family DTGE01; genus CAYSNV01. Next base: position 3,351 of record CAYSNV010000151.1, read on the forward strand.
TCTAATCAACTCTGAGGTCGGCAAGGAGGACGAAGTTA
>CAYSNV010000152.1:0-3378 GCA_964432545.1 uncultured Candidatus Bathyarchaeia archaeon
CCCGTCCGGTGCGTCTTCCCGTACAGAATGACATCGGCGTGATCAGCCTCACAGCCTATGGGGAATCAGGACCACTCATGTAGGAGATGAAGCAACGCTGCCCTGTAGCGTTAGTGTTCGAGGACACGCCAAGTCCTGACAACTTCTGCGATAGCGGGCCGGCCTTCGACGAAGATCTCGAGGGCGCGATGCCTGCCTGTCTGGTGGATCAGGCGTGGCTTTGAGATCCGTCGTCCGACGCAGCGGATCTTCTCTGCGGCGAGACGTTCCGGCGCTTGGCTTATTCGGGGGCGACCTCCTTCTCCGCCCATAGCTGCATAAGCGCCTCGTTCACGTCGGTCATGTCGATGCGAAGGGCATCGCTGATCTCGTCTGCGCGGACCCGCGTCTTGCCACGGATGTACTTCTCAACTTCCTTCTTTACTCGCGCCAATGGGAGACTCCGGTACTCAACTACTTCTATCCCCTCCAGGTATTCAGCGTAATGGGTGACGGCATCCCTGATCGCTTCCGCCTTTGAGCACCCGAGTTTTGTCGTGATGTTCGCGAGGGCGTCCTCTACCTCTGAGACATCTACAGGGTACACGTGACGTTTGGTGAGGGCATTAGTTACGGTCATTCTTGGTCATGTATAACCCTGTATAACATGGTATAAAAGGGTTATCTGTCCAAGGCTAACCACGCGCCAGCTTCTTGCAATATTCCCAAAGTTGACATGAAGATGTTAACGCATTCTTGACAAGAGAGTAGAAGAGCTTTACACCCGCTCAAACCATTTCCGGTGAAAAATGTGAGCGAGTATAAAGCTCTCCACAACATCTTCCACGCTCTAGATTTGGAGCTTGTCGAAAAGAGCCTGTCAAAAAGCTACGGGAGACGAAGCAAGGTTGGCAGACCCCATAGAAACCTCCTGGGCATGTTAAAGGCAGAGCTCGTCAAACGACTGAAGCGGATCGAAGGCTACGAGGAGCTCTACCGGATCCTCTGGAGCGACGGAGACCTCAGCCAGCTCTGCGACATCGAAGAAGGCGAGAAGCCGTACCACCCCTCCACCTCCTCCGGAAAACTCTGAAATGTAAACGGAAAATGAGGTGCCTGGTTGCAGACTCCCAGTACTCCAGCGAAGCCTTCCGGGATCAGGTGAAGGACCTGGGCGGAGAACCCGTCATCCCCTACCCCAAAAACCAGATGAAAGGCGAGAAGGTCCTCCGCGTCGACCGGAAATTCCGCACCCACGGACCAACCCGCCACAGGAGACTGCATCGCCGACGATCAGCGGTGGAGAGAACCGTCTCGCGGCTGAAGACCCACTTCGGTCTCTCCCAGATTCGAACAAGCGGCATCAAAGACGTCCTCTCCCACGTCCTCCTCTGCCTGATCGCCTTGCTGGCGACCGCTCTCTCAGCACTCAAACAAGGACGAGCCCAGAAAATGCGGTCGCCAGTACAATTCGTAAAATTGACATGGGGGATTTAATATTGCAAGAAGCTGGCGCGCGATACGGCCTTTTTCATAGAAGCTTGAGAGCGATAGGTTTAATACGTGTATTAGCACGTGTTTAATTATGTGAGATGATTTGGTGGGGAAGCCCTTAAGGTTCACCAAACATGCGGTAATGAGAATTCTCAGTCTCGGCTTCACCGAAGAGGATGTAGCGAAGGCTATCGCTCAAAGCAGGAGGCGGCGTGAAGGGAAGTTAAAGTTCAAGGCCGCCTTCCGTACGAAAAAGGGCTTCTTGGTTGTTACCTGCTCCGATTACGCGGATCACATCCTTGTAATCACTGTAGGAAAAGGAGGCGAGAAAAATTGGTAAAATGCCCTAGATGTAAGGTTGAGTATGAAGAAGAAGCCTGCAATTACGAGCAATTTGGAGTCATTATACAGAACACGCCATGCTACCGATGCCCAAAATGCGGTGACGAGGTCTTCTCCCCTAAGCAGGTCAAAGCGATTAGAGAGAAGATAGCGGCTCTAGCACCGAAGATCCGCGTCGTCAGGAAAATCAGCAAGGCGGGGAGGAGGCCAGTAGTCTACCTTCCGGAAGCCATTGCAGAAAGTTTAGAATTAATGCCGGGCGATGAAGTCGCGATCTACCTGGAAGGCAAAAAGAGAATCGTCTTGGAGCCGATAGAATAGTATTACCTAGATCTATGCGGACTGATTGCCAGAAGTATCTCTCTAAGGACTTTGCTGACCAGCTCCGATATGGTTACCTCGCGACCTCTGCCTCAACTTGTTGAATACAGCTTCATCGAATACAAGCGCAATCCTTCCTTTCTTCTGACCACTCACAGTCAATCGTGGAACATAAGTCATACAGCATATTCGAAGGTGAACCTATCTCCCATCAGCAGTAGAAGAATGTGTCGTCTCTCTATGCTGAGGGTGCTTCTGAACTAACACTCGAATTGCCTGTCACGTTGATCACTGCGTTAATAACGAAATTGACTCCGCATGATATGGGAACGCCCGTCAGATAAAACGGGGAGCTAATCATTTAAAGACATGTCTTCATCAAAGGATTTGAGAATTGAAGCACAGTACTACGTTACCGCCGCACTCAGAATGACATTAGTCGAAGAAAATGCAAAAGGAGCAAGAGAGTTTGTGCTTACGTTAGAGGAAACGATCGAAAAGATGACGGAAGAACAAATAAACTCGATTAGGAAGAGAATCAAGGAATTAATCACAATTAACAAAAGGGGAGGGCACGCTATCCAAGGACATGGATGTTAAGTCTGAGCGCTTTTGATGGCCTTGGTATGTTTCCTCGCCTTCTCTAGAAATGTTCTGTCGTCGGTAACCAATGTAAACCCGTTTTCTGCCGCGATGTGCAGGTAGGACGCGTCGCAGTAGGTGAGGTTCTCTCTTTCAGCCAATTCCAGTATCTCTGTCTCTTCCCCGCTGATGCCTAGGAGCGTCATCTTCTTGAGGGTCTCACTGATGGCCTGGAGGACCTCTGTCCCCTCTCTTGAACTTACTGTTCTCCTTAAACGGATCTCCCTCCAAAGGGCGTTGCCCACCTCATAGGAAGCCAGCGTCAAGGTGTAGCCGCCTAACAGCTTATCCAACCTGTTGTTTCTTATCGAGTTCATTACCGACGATGAATCAAACAGTCTATCTCGCATCTCTACTCTCCCTTATGCTTTCCACGATCTCCCCCTCCGACAGCTTTGCGAGGATCTCCGAAGCCCGTTTAACCCTCGCCTTCAGTAGTTCGTAAGTTTTCTTCTCCACCTCTTCCTCTAGGGCTTTCTTTATGACCGGGGCTGGCTTGATGTCCAACTCGGTTAGCCTTCTTCTCAGCTTCTCATCTATTTTAGCGGATACCGTCACATACCTGGCCATATACTACCCTAAATGTAAGAAAAATTTAGT
>CAYSNV010000153.1:0-3377 GCA_964432545.1 uncultured Candidatus Bathyarchaeia archaeon
ATGTCGTCAAAGGTGAGGCCGCGCCCCCTCTGTTCCCCTGACCCGGGTGAGACCATTTGGATCGCCTCATGAATACCTCATTCTTAGGCGTTATATATCTTTGCCAGATAATGATGCGCCTTTCGGTGAGATGTCTAAGGCGGGCTATTTATCTGTTTTCGAAGCCTTCTGCACCGAACTGACCCAGCACCTTGCGCCAGCACTACGGAAGGGAGAGACCAAGCAGATCAACAATCAGCGGCAACCGGATGTTCCTCGTTATCCTCATACCATTGTTCTCCCTTCATCCCAAACCATCCTAGGCCTATTCGAAAACCCCTTTATATGGCGCTGAAGCCCTAAGGTAATATGGCTATCCCAAGCTCTCTCTCCTGAACGATGCGAAGTGAGCTCTCTTGAAAGAGAAGATTATCGGACGCGGGACATGGCTTGACAAGGTTGCGGAGAATGTCATACGGAGGCGCAGTCTGAAGAAGCGTTCCCCTGTCTTCAGGGTGGAGAGCGGTATCGGAGCATCCGGCCTGCCGCACATTGGGAGCTTCGCTGATGCTGCGAGAGCGTATGGAGTGAAGCTGGCGGTGGAAGACTGCGGCTACACCTCCGAGTACATCGCCTTCTCAGACGACAAGGATGGGCTGCGAAAAGTTCCCAGCGGCTTTCCCCCGGAGCTTGAGAAATACATCGCTTACCCTGTTTCGAGCATCCCCGACCCATTCAAGTGCCATGAAAGCTACGGCGCGCACATGAGCTCACTGCTGCTAGACGCGCTCGACAAGGGCGACATCGAGTACAGGTACATCCCCGCGTCGAAAGCCTACAAGGAAGGACTCCTTAATGAACAGATAAGGACAATCCTCGACGCCGCCGAGGAGGTCGGCAAAATCATCAAGCGGGAACTCTCCCAAGAAAAGTACCTTGAAGCGCTCCCCTACTTTGCGGTTTGCCGCAGTTGTGGCCGCATCTACACGACACGCGCTTACCAGTGGAATCCAAAAGAAGGGAAGATTCGGTACCGATGCGAGGGCACGACGATCCACGATACCTTGGTCAAGGGATGCGGCTACGATGGCGAAGTCGACTACCGCGACGGGGAGGGGAAACTCAGCTGGAAAGTGGAGTTCGCCGCGCGGTGGGCGGCTCTGGACATCGACTTCGAGGCGTATGGGAAGGATATCGCTGATTCCGTAAGGGTCAACGACGTCATCATAAAGAGGATACTGCACAAGCGGCCCCCCTATCATGTGCGATATGAGATGTTTCTGGATAAGAGCGGGCGAAAAATATCGAAATCTGCCGGCAACGTTCTCACCCCCCAGCTGTGGCTCCGCTACGGAAGCCCCAGCTCGCTCCTGCTGCTCATGTACAAGAGGATCGTGGGGACACGGGAGCTATCGGTCGAAGACATCCCCAAGTATATGGACGAGTTTGACGAGCTCGAGGACGTCTACTTCGGCAAGAAAGAGATAGCAGATACAAAGGAGCGCGCAAAGCTGAGAGGGCTCTATGAGTACTGCACCCTCCTGAAACCGCCGAAGGAGCAGCGCATACACATCCCATACACCACATTGCTTGAACTAGCGCAGGTAGCGCCTCGAGGCAGAGGGAGGGAGTTTGTCGTCGAGAAGCTCAAACAGTACGGGTTTGCCTACGACAAAGATAGAGAGAATATTGATCGTAGAATAGGTTACGCATCGAACTGGGTCGCTGACTTCAAGGAGGAACAGAAACAGAAAGCAGTTCTCACCGACACGGAGAAAGAGGCTCTCCGAGAGCTGATCGAGGGCCTCAGGGAGAAGGATGAGGAGAACGCGATCCAGAACCTCATCTTCAACGTGGCAAAGAAAAGGAACATCCCGGTGAAGAGGTTTTTCCAGGTGATCTATCTAGTTCTCATCAACAAGCCGGCTGGCCCGAAACTTGGACCCTACATCCTCTCCTTGGGAAAAGACCGGGTCATACGAAGACTGGAGGCATCACTAGGCCAAACGAGACTACCGTCCGGGCGAGAGGCCTTGCCATGAGTCTAGACGAGTATAAGAGCAAAAGAGACTTCGGCAAAACCAGCGAACCTGCAGGAGAGATCAAGAAGTCAGAGAGCGCACCCATCTACGTTGTCCAGAAGCATCAGGCTACACACCTCCACTACGACCTGCGGCTCGAGATGAACGGCGTCCTCAAAAGCTGGGCTGTCCCCAAAGAGATACCCGCAGCAAAGAACGTGAAGAGACTCGCCGTTGAGACGGAAGACCACCCCCTCGACTACGCGACGTTCGAGGGAGAGATCCCTGAGGGAGAATACGGTGCAGGAACTGTAGAGACCTGGGACAGCGGAACCTTCACCCTTGTAGAATCAGGCGAGAACAAGCTGGTAGTCGACGTCTTCGGGAAGAGAATTGAAGGCAGATACTGCCTCATCAGATTCAAACCGAAAGAAGGCCAGAAGAATTGGCTGCTGTTCAAAATCAACAAGACTTAAAGACCCCCACAGGATCAGTGCTGGTTTCTATCCGCAAGATGGCTTAGCACCTGTGACAAGGCTAGATGCGATGAAAAAAGCTCGCTCAGTTCATACAGCCGAATGATCATAACAGCCGCGCACCGACATAAAGAAGCCCAGGCAGAATCCTGTGAATGCATTTCCTGAGACCCCGCAGATTCTAGCAGAGGCTGACGAATAACGAAGATTTATAACCAGACATCTCATGGTTAATAACTGGAGCCAAGAACAAAAGCCCGCACACCGTGGCTACGTATAGTATAGGGCCCGTCGTCTAGTCCGGATCAGGACGCTGAAACCGATAATTGCGGAAGCCTGCGGTTGAAACATGTCAGGAGAAAGCCGGAGGTCCGGGGTTCAAGTCCCCGCGGGCCCGCCAACTTCTGGGTTCAAAACCTCAATCCTTATAAGCCTCCCAAACCTGCATACTCATGAGAAAAGTTGGCCGCTCAAAAAGCCTCCACGAAACGTGACAAATACCTACACCTTCTCAAGGATGAGAACATCAGACGTTGGCATGATAACCTGGCTCGAGGATCAGAGATCACTGCCGACGTCTACCTACGCAGGTTAGGCGCCTTCTGCGAAAAGAACCATACAACCCCTCATGCATTAGCGTCTACGAGCTCTCGGAAGATTGAGGAGCTGCTCATGGATTACATAACGGCTAACGAAAAGACATATGCAGGCAGCTATCTTAAATCGATCTTCAAAGCCCTCAAGTCCTGGCTCAGCCACAACGACGTCGAACTACGACTCAAGATCAAGATTAAGGGCGTGAATGATACGCCGAGTCTCCGAGGAGAACGGGTGCCCACCAAAGAAGAGCTGCGCCGCATCCTCCTCTCAGCGTCAAAACAGGCACGGGTCGCATCCATCC
>CAYSNV010000154.1:0-3372 GCA_964432545.1 uncultured Candidatus Bathyarchaeia archaeon
CTCTCCCAGATTGTTGCTAGTACTAGATATCTCAATTAATGTCTCTGTTACAGTTCTAGTGGGGGCGATAATTTGAGTACCAGTTTCAGGTCTTGGCACAGATGATGCAGACGCGAAAATGCCGATAATTATGATCAGGATCACAGCGATGGCAATGTTCCTCTTGATATTCGATGGTCTGATAGGTCGTGATGGAGCAATTGGAGGTGGAGGAGCAAATAGTAATACAATGCCACAGTTGGGGCATATGCTTTGTCCTGTGTTACCTAATGCCTCTATCTCTCTACCGCATTTAGAGCAATAAGGCAAAACAATCATCTAGCGCGCTATAAGAATCACTAGTAAACGCTACATTATCTACTTTTCGCGTGCGCTATGACGGCTATTTATTGTTTCAACTTGCCGCTCGGAGCTTGAAAGGTATTCGCTCAGGATCATTCGTATCAGTTCAGGTACAGAATGTAAGTAGCGTCGTTTTCGCTCCTCTTCCAGACGCTCATGCATGTCATCCGGTACTGTTAAGGCGTATTGTCTCATAAACGATTAACATACTCTAACGCATTTAACACGTCACTTCGATCTACCGTGAATAGTGCACGCTCCGAAGAATGTGAATGACCAATTGCCACGCCACTAGGACATCTACTATTACTGCAGACCCAATGGCACGTGATGGAAAGTGCCAAGGCGCATGGAAAAAGAGGCAGCTTACCGGTTCGAAAGAGTTATTCGAGAACCCTTGGGCAGGGGAAAGGCATTTAAACCATTGCTGAAAGAATCGGACAGTGTTGAGTCATTCTGCGAGGGTCACCTGTTGAATAGGAAAGTCGCATCTGGAGAGGCCTGTGAAACCGGGTGTGGGTATGAGAAAGAGTGTGATGGGCCTCACGCGAGTGGGACTGCCGAAGTACTGAGGGGTGAAGTCACCCGAGAGGTGAACAATTGACGTCTATTGAATCTGACGCTCCCCTCCTCGACACCATGCTTACGAGACGTACGCGGCGGTTTCCCCTCGGCGGCGAGATGCCTGCCAGACGGGCAGGCCTTGCATACAAGTCTGTTGCGCCTCCTGTTGCCCTAACCGAGATGGAGACCGCCCTCCTATGCTTTGCAGGGGTGGGGGTTACAGGGGTTACCACCGAGGAGATACGTCACGTCTTGGGTCACCTCACGGTCACAGGAAGGACCGCTGGAAGCCCCTGCGCTGCAACGACCCTCAACCTGTTCTTTACCAACGATGAAGGCGTTTTCTACTGTAAGTCGGAGCCCACCGGCGAGGTCATTCCAAAGGAGAGAGTCAGGTTCGCCTCCAAGAAGGATCGTGCAAAGATAATCTACGACTGCCACAGGAACCTGGTCAAGCTCAAGGAAGGGAGACTTCCAATCCCGAAAGAGGCTATCGGTTCTGCCTTCGTCGACATGGTTAACAAGCCTGGAACGACCCTCTTCATGCCGGTCGCCGACACGACGCGGGAATACGTCAACCTCCTGACGACAGGGATTGCTCAGTTTCGATGGCGCCTGTGGGATGAGGTGACTGAGACCCCTGCAGGGGTTGACAAGTGGATCAAGACAGGGCTCCTCAACGGAGAGAAGATGACGATCGCGAGTTATGATGCGATTCTACCGTGGGTTTGCAACCTCGAGGCCGGCATGGTCTTGCAGAACATGTCTCTTGTTGCCCACGCGATGGGGCTTGGGAGTTTCATGATGCACACCGTCGATTTCGCGGCGGTGCAGCGTCTGATGGGCTTCAGATGGGAGAGTGTGAAGGGGAGAGGCTACCCTCAGGCGACTCCGAACTCTGTCGGGATAGACGGAGTTCTTGAAGGCTTCTGCCCACCCTACAAGGATGTCGATGAAGCAGTTGACGAGATAATAGAGAGGAAGTGGGGGCCCAACGGCATATACGGCCCGAAAGGGTACAACCTCCCCGTCCCTAAGTGGTACGGGGAAATGGTAGAGGCGGTGAAGGCATACCTGAACTACGTCTACGACAACTACGGGAGATTGCCTAAATACGGCAACGCGATGTTCCTCCCCGCTTTGTTTCAGGTACACCATATCGACCTCGACTACTACAAGAAGTACTTCCCGGAGTACGTGACTGAATCTGATGAGAAGCATATGGGGACGTGGCACCGGGAATAGCAGAAGACATGCTACACGACTAGAATCGAAGTCAGCTTAATGAGCTAGAGTACTCCTCTCTTTGATGGCGCTGTCCGCTGAATCGCTCTCTAAACGTTTTTAAACACCTCACGTGGCGATGTAGAGGTAGATGGCGTCAGACATGGAGTTCTTCGAGGTTGTAGAGACGCGGCGCAGCGTAAGAAAATTCAAGCCCGATCTCGTGCCGCGAGAGTTCCTGAGGAAGCTCTTGGAGGCGGGACGGCTGGCTCCCAGTGGAAGCAACATCCAGCCGTGGAGGTTCGTCGTCATCGACGATCCTGCAGTTCTCGACATGGTGCGGAAGGTGTCCCCCGGCTACTACGGCGTGACACCTTTAGCGATACTACTCTGTTCTGACCGTGAGAAAGCGTACAAGGTGGGAGGAAGGGCTGCTCGCGATTACTTGAGCATTGTTGACTGCGCGATGGCGGCTGGTTACATGCTCTTGGCAGCTCAGGCTTTGGGACTGGGCGGATGCTGCGTACGCTCCTTCTCGGCTCCTGCGGTCAAGGAGATCTTGGACATTCCTGAAGGTGTGGAGCCCGAGCTGATCCTCGCACTCGGGTATCCCGAGGAACGTCCTTCACGGCCTCCCAAGCTTCCCCTCGAAGAGATCACCTACCACAACCTGTATGGAAAACAATGGAGGAGTGATTGAAGTGTTCGCTACAGAAGGGAACCGGCGCCTCTTTGAGCTCGCAACCTTCCTCGCGACCAGCGCGAGGGGCTGCGTTGATGAACCGCCTCTGTATGGCCCGCTTAGACTCATCGATGGCATCAGCAGACTGGCCGAACTGCCGAAATACGCGTCTTGCCTCAGTCGCGACTCATTCCTCGAGGAAGTGAAGAAGAAGATAGATGAGAACAGAGGTCTCGTGATGTATGATCAGGAGAGGTTTGTCAGACTTCTCGATGGCTTGGTCATCGATTTTGCCCAAGAGGTGAAACGTCGCGCCGGGGCCCCATAGCGCGTTCACAGGCTGTAATAGCTGTAACAAGGTCTTGCGTCGACAAATTCTGATCAATATTAAAAAAAGAAGAGGGGTTAGGTGAGGGGGAGCGTCACCGGCTCACCTTTCCGCGCAGACTCGTACGCCGCAACCGTGATCTCCGTCGCCTGCCGGCCGTCGAATCCGCTAGCGACGGGCTTCGTATCCTTCTCGACGCTTTCAAGGAAGCTCTTTACCAGCAGCTTGTCGG
>CAYSNV010000155.1:0-3354 GCA_964432545.1 uncultured Candidatus Bathyarchaeia archaeon
ACAAGGTCCTCCGCCTTGACTTTTTTCTCTTCTCCGTCGCTGAGGATGGCGATGGCGCTCATCTCGGATGACCCGCTGGCGACAATCCCGATCCTCCGCATCTGTCGTCACATCTCCAATCGCAGGGCGCCTCTACGCTTCATTACACTTGTGAGAAGTCTGTACATTCGTTCTCGCCCAAGCGCTTTTACACTAAGAGCGGGGTGAAAGTATTCACATGCCTTTCAGGGCATCTGTCGTGACTGACAAGTCAGCCACAGGTGCGCGCTCCCCACGAAACACTCAACCCCCCCTTTTCAGCGCACGCATCATAAGAGCCAAATCGTCCGCTTGCCCTAACCCGGCTGATCAGATCCTTCCCGGGTTCTTAGCAGAATTGCCGCATGAAAAACACTGAGGATGAGTATCGGAAAAAGTAAGCTTGGGAATTCAGGAATCTCAACAATGCTTTGTCTATCCCATTCAGCTGGATTGGCTGTAGGACATATATCATGGAACTCATGGGGTATGCTGTTATTGTTGGAGCCTTTTTCAATCCAAAGGCAATGAGTCTCACCTAAGAAAGTTCTAGCCCTGGATATCGGCAGCACGCTCGTGTTAGCATATAAGCCCCATCGGTCGTGGCCTAAAGTCGAAGGATAATCGCAGTCATATAATGTCTCCACATCAAGCTTAAAGAAGATCACTTCATAGAGCCTACTCTTTGACCTAGTTATGTAGAGGCGAAACTGATCTGGATATTGGGGTGCGTTCCATCTCAAAACGATCGAATACCAGTAATCGGAGTCTAGGTCTCTTAACTCTAAAGCCCAAGAGACCTCTAGGTCTTTTTCAACCCGATAATGGGAATGAACGTATGAACGATAATCCATCATTGTAGAAGTTATGGGTCCTTTCAGCCTCATTCGAATATGGATCATTTGATCCTGATGAATGAGAATTCCGATTTCTTCGATGTCAATAAACGGTTTATCGTAGATGAGATCAGGGGCGAAGCTGTCATTTGAGTCAACATCTTGGAAGACTATTTCTTCAACTGCTGTAACAGGACTAAGTGACAAAAAGATCAAATTCACTGTAAGATAGATGATTCTTGAGGGCTTCAACATGGGCATTGATTAAGAGATATTGTAGTGATCTATTTTAAGTCGCTTGCATATTCCTCATGGCAGCGCGTCCTATAGGGTAGGGGGCATCTCTCAATGTCAGAGCTGTCCCCGATCCAGTAGATTTAAAAGCTCCTGAGGCGAACTCAGAGTGAAGCACCTCAGAAGTTGTGTCTGATTGCAGGCAAAGTTTCTCAAGAAGCCGGCTTTGGCGAACTCTTCTCTTGTCGCCGCATGGCCTGGCATGGGCATGCTCGCCATAATCTCCGCGCAGCATCTCCGAAGACAGCTGGAAGCAGAACTGATCGCCGAGGTCTACTCTCCCCTCAACAGCGTCCTCTTCAAGGACGGCGTCCTCCAGCCCTCCCGTATCACCAACAGGTTCTACGTGGCGGACAACGTCCTCATCTGCATCGGCGACTCCCAGCCCCTAACGGCGGGAGAGGTCTACACACTCGCGGACCAGATCTTGAACGTCGGAGAAGAGTTCGATGTGAAACGTGTGTACACGACGGCCGCTTCTCTCTCCGCCTTCGAAGGTGAGCCGAGGGTCTTCGGGATCGTGAACAAGAGAGAGCTTGCCCCCTCTCTTGACAGACTGGGCGTCCCTGTGGCTGAGGGTGAGGGGAGCATCACGGGCTTGAATGGCGTCCTCCTCGGGGTCGCAGCGGAGAGAGGGATCGAAGGCTTATGCCTTCTGGGGCAGATCAGGTTCATGGACATCCCTCAGCCGGGATCCGCGAGCGCGGTCTTAAGGATCTTGGCGAGAATGCTGAACGTCCAGATCGATCTCTCAGATCTCGATAAGGAAGCTAGCCGGATTGAGGAGTCGATACGAGGGAGTTTGAAGCGAGCTCCTCCCAGAAGGACTGAGGAGAAGGGGCTGGATTACATCGGCTAGCATGAGTTGAAGATGGACCCGGGAGATACCACAGCCGAGGAGGCTGAGTTCAAAGCGGCAATCGTCCAGCTCATCCTAGACGGAGAAGCTGAAGACGCGTTGAGAAAGCTCAGCTCTCGGTACAAGGTCACCCCTCCCAAGCTGAAGGTCGGAACCGTCAAGAAGCACCGAAAGAGCTTGGCGGTTTATCAACCTGCGAAGAAAACTATCTTCGCTTCCGACCGAGCTTGCCTCTGCGATCCCCGTGTAGTGCTCCACGAGTTCTATCACCACCTCCGCTCAAGCGACGGAAGACATAAGGGGAGCGAGAAGCACGCCGATAAGTTCGCTCAAGACTTCATCGCGTGCTACCGCTCCCTCGCGAACAGCGGCGCAACTCAGTAGCGCTTGGCGCTTCGCTCAAGTCCCTGCGGGGGCTTTTCAGCGGTACTGCTCTCTGAACACAACCTCTCTGGGATGGACGCGGGGCGTCGCCCTCGGGCGCTCTGCAGGGTACCCGATCGGGAGGATAGCTACCGGCCTCACGATGCGAGGGAGACTGAGGACGCTCGCGACCTCTTCGTCGTCGAACGCCCCTACCCAGCAAGAGCCGAGGCCTAGGGCGTGTGCTGCGAGGAGGATGTTCTGTACCGCAGCTGCAGAGTCAAGGAGGCTGTAGAACCTGCGCCCTCTCTCGCCATACCTCGCCGCGGATCGTTCGGTGTCGGCGCAGACGACAATGACCGCGGGGGCTTCGGCGATGAACGATTGGTCGAGCGCCGCCGTCGCCAAGCCCCTTTTCACTTGTGGGTCTTGCACTAAGATGTAGACTCTTGCTTCCATGTTTCCCGCTGAAGGCGCTGCGACGCCTGACTCTATGACCTGTTCAAGCAGATCGGATGGTATAGGCTGCGGCTTAAAGGAACGGACACTTCGACGTGTCTTGATGGCCTCGAAGAGATCCAACTCCTCGTCCGCCTCTTCAAACCCCTTCAGAGGGGAACCGTGTTCTCTCCCCAGCCTGCCGCTGTCGTCTGTCTGTTTTCCGGATCGTGTTCTTGAAAGGTGCGAGGTCCAGTTTGGGTCTCGGATCGTAGATGCGGTAGACCTCGACGGCGTATCTCCCGAGTCTTCTCTCGTCCCGCGTGTTGAAGAGGCCCCTGATCACTAGCCTCTGGCTTTCGAACTTCTCCACCGCGCTGCGAACCTTCTCCTCCACCTTCCAGTCCGCCTTGACGGCGACGTTCGGCGGCTCACGCGGGTCCAGCTCTGCCCAGACCGAGTACTTCAGGTAGGAGCGGACTCTGCTGGGCGGTCCCCAGTCTGCGACGATGTTGTCTCCTGCCTGGGGGCCTATGTAGGATGCGA
>CAYSNV010000156.1:0-3349 GCA_964432545.1 uncultured Candidatus Bathyarchaeia archaeon
GAGCGGCTCTGCTTTTTCTCGCACAGATTGAACGATCGCGGGTGAACGTGTACTCACTCAAGACGTCAGGGACGCTGAAGAAGCTCAAGGCCGAAGTCAACCTTTACGCGGAACGTACACGTGTCAAGCAGTGATACATCCGACATCTCTTAATCATAACGTTTTTATCTAAGTTCCAGAGTGAGATCACCGATTCACTCGAAAGACGCCAAAGTTTCAGAGGGGTTACAGCGCTGATGAAGAACAAGAAAGAGCGATTTGTCCTCAAGTTCGAAGAATTGGGGAAGGAGGATGTCCCCCTAGTCGGAGGAAAATCCGCCAGCTTGGGCGAGATGATCCAGAAGACGAAAGTCCCCGTACCGACTGGCTTCGCAACGACGGCGGCTGCGTACCGGTACTTCATCAAGAACGCTAAACTTGACGCGAAGATCGCGCAGGTCATGAGCGAGCTCAAGGACCCCAACGACACCCCCACGCTTCAGAAGGTGGGAAAAACCGTAAGGGAGCTGATTTCAAACGCGCCCATGCCAAAAGACCTGGGCAACGAGATCAAAGAAGCCTACCGAGAGCTCAGCAAGAAAGTGGGAGATAAAGTGCCCTTCGTCGCCATACGCTCATCCGCCACAGCCGAAGACCTGCCCGACGCAAGCTTCGCAGGACAGCAAGAAACGTTCCTAAACGTCTCAGGCGAGGACGGGCTCGTCGAGAAGGTAAGACACTGCTATGCCAGCCTATTCACCGACCGCGCCATATTCTACCGTATCCAGAAGGGCTTTGATCACATGGCGGTAGACCTTTCAGCCGCGGTCCAAATGATGGTATACTCGAAAGCGTCAGGAGTCATCTTCACCCTAAACGTGTCCAACGGAGATGAATCCGAAGTCCTGATCGAAGCCGGGTATGGGCTCGGTGAATTCGTGGTCCAAGGAACAATCACCCCTGACGAATACTACGTCAAGAAGAACGATCTGACCATCGTTGACAAGTTTATCCCAAAGAAGACCCGCCAACTGATAAGACGACCAGACGGCGGGACAGAGGAGACTGCAGTCCCCACCACCCTGCAGGATAAGCAGATTCTCGCCGACGAACAGATCAAAGAACTTGCACGCTACGCTCTGGCGATAGAGAAACACTACGGTCGTCACATGGATATCGAGTGGGGACTCGATGAGAGGACGAACAAGCTTTGGATACTTCAAGCTAGACCTGAAACTGTATGGAGCTTTAAGAAAGCTGAACCTGCCTCGGCCGCTGCGAAAGCAGAAACTACGACTGAGAGGAAGGTTATCGTAACGGGCTCCCCCGCCTCACCAGGTCTTGCAGCGGGAAAAGCCCACGTCATCCTGTCAGCCCAAGGCATCAGCCAATTCCAAGAAGGAGAGATCCTCGTCACAGAGATGACCGCGCCCGACTGGGTCCCCGCCATGAGAAAAGCCAAAGCCATCGTTACCAACAGCGGAGGAATGACCTGCCACGCCGCGATTGTCAGCCGAGAGCTGGGAATACCGTGCGTCGTGGGAACCGCGAGTAAGGGAACCCCCGCCACCGACGCGATCCCCAGCCTAAGCTACATCACCGTCGACGCAACCAACGGCGTCGTCTACGAGGGTATCTTGCAGGAGGCGGTCAAGAGCGAGAACAGCGTCGCAGCATCCTCACCGGCGGTCACAGAACCCTGCCCCATCACCGGCACCAAGATCCTCGTGAACCTGGGTGAGCCTGAAATAGCGGAAAGGGTAGCCAAACTCCCCTGCGACGGCGTAGGCCTGATGAGGGAGGAATTCATCTGGGCCTCAGAAATCAACGAACACCCCCTCCACCTCATCGAAACAGGCCAACCCCAAAAAGTCGTCGACAAGCTTGCGGAAGGAATTCGAAAAGTGTGCCAGGCAATGCAGCCACGCCCCGTCGTCCTACGGTTCAGCGATTTCAAATCCAGCGAATACCGAGACCTCAAAGGTGGAGACAAGTACGAACCACAAGAACCTTCCGCACTGTTAGGCTGGCGTGGCGCCTCACGCTACTACGACCCGAAGTACAGAGAGGCTTTCAAGCTTGAGGTCAAGGCGATCAAGAAAGTCAGAGAAGAATTCGGTCTGAAGAATCTGTGGGTGATGATACCCTTCGCACGGACAGTTGAGGAAGCGAGAAAAGTGATCGACATCCTGAAAGAGGAAGGATTGGAACGCACCCCAGACTTCAAGATCTGGCTTATGGCTGAGATTCCCAGTAACGTCATCCTCGCCGACCTCTTCAACCAGTTCGTTGACGGCTACAGCGTCGGCTCCAACGACTACACCATGCTCGTGCTCGGATGCGACAGAGATAACGCAACCGTCGGCCACATCTTCGACGAACGCGACCTCGCCGTCAAGAGATCGATCAAACATCTCATCGAAGTAGCCCACAGAGATGGAAAGACCGCCTCCATATGCGGCCAAGCACCCAGCGTCCACGGCCCTGACTTCATCCGCTTCCTCGTCGAGAGCGGAATCGACTCGATCTCAGTGAACCCCGACGCAGTCGTCCAGGTGAGAAAGTGGGTAGCCTCCATCGAGCAGAGGCTCATGTTGGAGAAAGCGCTCTCACGTGGGGTACGTGAAGATCCAGCCCTATCCTGGGACGGGAGACAGTAAACCCCCTCCCTTTCGCCGCGTCGAAGTGTCGAAAGACACCTTAAGCGACTCACCCTCTCTTTCTGTGAGGAAAGCGACAGACTGAATGTACGACCTCAAGGATCAGGAAGTCATCAGCCAAATCAAAAGACTTAAGGCGAGGAAAGTCGTCGTCCAGCTTCCGGACGGACTACGAGCGGTCGGCTTCCAGCTTGCACGACTCCTTGAGAAGGAGACTGGCGCACGCATATACGTCTCCGCTGACCCCTGCTACGGCGCGTGCGACATCGCCTACGAAGCCCGACGAGTTCTCCAAGCCGATCTTATCGTCCACTACGGGCATTCAGAACTCGCAGCTGCGGACGACGAGGCGGTGCTCTTCGTCGAGGCGTTCTCCGACACTGATGTTGAGGAGGCCCTAGAAAAGGCTCTGCCGTTCTTGTCATCCCACACCAAGATCGGACTCTCAGCAACGATTCAGCACATCCCCGCCCTTGAAAGGTCGAAGCGCTTTCTCGAGCGCGCAGGAAAACAGGTCTACATCGGCCAAGCAGCTGGAAGACTGAAGTACGACGGTCAGGTCCTCGGTTGTGACTACTCGACTGCACACCAGATCGCAGACAAAGTCGAGGCGTTCGTCATACTCGCCGGAGGGGACTTCCACGCGGTAGGGCTCCAAACCTCCACAGGAAAGAGGACGGTAGTTGCCGACCCATACATGAGGGAGGCCC
>CAYSNV010000157.1:0-3339 GCA_964432545.1 uncultured Candidatus Bathyarchaeia archaeon
CCGTGTACTTGGACCACGCCCTTCGGCTTGCCGGTGGTGCCGGAGGTGTGGAGGATGAATGCCAGATCATTCGCGTCGGTATGTTCTACGTGAGAGCTCTGCCCCACGCCGGCTTCGGTTGCTTGATCCCAGAGTGTGTCTCTCCCATCTTTCATGGGGAGTTCTTCATCCCCTCTCTTGAGAACCACCACTTTCTCGACATCATTCGGAGAGTTCAACGCGTCGTCGACAACCTCCTTAAGATGCACGGTTTTCCCTCGCCGGTAGCCCTCGTCCGCGGTGATCAGAACCTTGGAGCCAGCGTCGGCAACCCTGTCACCGAGCGCCGTGGAGCCGAAGCCTCCAAAGACGACTGAGTGTATGGCGCCGATTCTGGTCGTTGCAAGCATGGCGATGGCTGCTTCTGGGATCATGGGCATGTAGATGGAGACCCTGTCCCCTTTCTCGACTCCGAGGCCGCGTAGGGCGCAGGCGAACTGCTTGACCTTGTACAGCAGCTGGTTGTAGGTGAGGACCCGTGTTTGACCTGTCTCGCCACATTCCCAGATGATCGCCGCTCTATTACCCCGTCCTTCTTGGACGTGTCTGTCGATGCAGTTGTACGAGATGTTGGTCGCTCCGTTGACGAACCATTTGAAGTGTGGGTACTTCCAGTCGAGCACTTTGTCCCAACGCTTAAACCAGTGGAGCTGTTCCGCCACCTCTGACCAGAAGGCGTCGGTATCGTTAAGCGCCCTGTCGAGCATCACTCTCAGCGGAAACGGGTACTCCATGCCACCCGCATCTTGCGACATGGTTCTCAAATCCTAAACCGGTCTATAAAATACTTTCCGCACGGCTCGGCTATCCGATCTAGGGTCCACTGGCCTTCGGCGGTTTCATAATCACTGAGAGAAGGATCGCAACCACGATTAAGCCCGCTGTCGCGTAAAACCCTTGCACGTACGTTGCGTATGTGGGTTTTACGCCGACAATAGCGGCCATCAGCATGGGGCAGACTACGCCTCCCACTCCATACGCGCTCAGGTACAACCCGTAGTTGGGACCGAGGTTCCTTGCGCCAAAGAAGTAGGATGCGAGGGTAGGCATGACCGATAGATAGGCTCCGAAAGTCGTAGCGAAGAGGACAATGGCGAGATACAGGATTGGCACCGACTGAGCATAGGGGAATAGCGCCACCAAGCAAAGCAACTGGATTCCCTGCATTATCAGCAGGGTTTTCTTCGGCCCGATTCTGTCGCATACAGCTCCGAACAGGGGGCGGCCGAGAGCGTTCGACACGGCGAGGACGGACACCGCAAGAACGGCCAACCATTCGAGGCTCCCTCTCAGCCCTGTGATGTCTGTAGCGATGAGCTTCGCGTAGCCGATGACCATCAGCCCCGCTCCCGCGCCGATGAGGAAAATGAACCATGCAACGTAGAAAGTGCTCGTTCTCACCATCTCATCGGTTGAGAAGTCCCTGCTCATGGCGCTCAGCCGCTTCCCCGACATCGAGGCCGGCGCCGAGGGTACCTTCCACTCTGCGGGAGGGAATCTCAGAAGGGACCCGAGGAAGGAGAGGAGGGTCAGGAATACGATTCCTAAGATCAAGAAGGCGTTTGCTAAGCCGATCCACGAGATCATCGCCGACACTGCTGGCGCGGTTATCAAAGCTGACATGCCGAACCCCATCACGGTCAATCCTAACGCCAAGCCTCTTTTGTCAGGAAACCATCTTCCCACCACAGCGATAGGCGGGTTGTACGCGTAGCCGCATCCTGTTCCCGCTACCAGTCCGAACGCGATGATCGTGATCCATAAAGCCGCCTTTGGAACTATCGCTATACCGTAGCTGAGAAGATACCCCACCCCGAGGAGGGCCGCTCCTATGAGCGCGGGCCGCCGCGGTCCCACACTCCCTATCATCTTGCCGGAAAAGGCGAAGGTGATGCCAAACAGCAAAAGGAAGATGCTGAAGGGAATCACCGACTCTGCAGGCGTGAGGTTGTAGGGTGCTTGATGTAGCGGCGGTCTGAACACGCTCCACGCGTAGATCGTTCCCAGGCACAGGTTTATTATGAAACCTGAAACGACGAATATCCAACGATTAGGAACCTTATCCACAGATCCACCTGCAGGGCGTGTTCACGTCACCTGTTGGTCCGCTAGTGATTCAATGAGTATATGTGGCTTTCGGCGCAATGGGTGATGGTTCTCGTTGGGTTGTGCTCACCACGGACTAGTAGCGCGCGATAGGGTGGAGATTCACTATTTCGAGAGTCGGCGGTCTTGGCCGGAGGTTCAGTGTTCAGAGAGCGCGAGGTTTCAGCCTTTCTACATCTGTAATTCTTCTATGCCATCGTTAGGATCGTATGATAGGTGTCTTGCACAGCTAGGATCTTCGCGTTCTTCTCCACTCTGTTTAAGGCGCTTTGAAATGCTTGGTTCACTGTGCGGTATGCCCGGAACTTCAGAGCTCGCTTGGTGTAGTAGTGTGGCATCGTCGCCACAAGTGAGATGTCTGCGTACTCATTCGCCTTCACAAGCAGGAAAACGTGAGGGAACTCAAGAAGGTCTTCAATCCTTCTGTGTCTGAGACTGGCGAGGTCCTCTTTCTGATTCAAGAGCGAGGTCAAGAGCGGTTTCGACTGGATCCATTTCTCGCAGTCAGCCGCGATGACAAGTTGTCCCCCTTTCTCAAGGACCTTCAGGGAGTTCTCTATCCCTTGGTAGAGGCCTGTGACCTCGGAGTCGAAGGGTGCTCCGCCGGCGCCGGCAATGACTGCGTCAACAGGGTTTTTGACCTGGCATCTGTATCTCTCTTCATACCTTTTAGTGGCTTCGGTAAACGCTTTCTCAGGTTCGCCCGCGACCACATCAGTGACCTCGCCTCTGTCGACGATGACATTGACGGTGAAGTTGACTTCCGCGAGATTGCACAGACGGAGTATCTCTTCGGAGACTTCTTGGAGAGGGAACGAATCCTTATAGTCTCTTCTGAAGGCGTCCTTGTACAGGTTCTGGATGACGCTAACGTCAAGAAGTCCGGGAGCAACCGTGTGGGGTGCACCTGTGTATCCTGTCAGGTACTGCGGCTCCACTACTCCGATTGAGATTTTGACGTCTGCTTCTCTGAAGTTCTTGTCAATCTGGGCTGGGCTGCCCCGTAGGGAGCTGTTGGTTGGCAGCATTGCAGACTTGACAAAGGAGTGGGTGATCTTTCTGGGGGATATGCCCGCGGTCACCTCCCCTGCGTGAGGCGAGTAGATGTCTCCTGATATGATCTGAGCGATGTCCTCGTCTTTCACTCCTGAGATTTCGAGGGTCTCCACGATTCTTTGGGTGAGAGGAGCGAGG
>CAYSNV010000158.1:0-3320 GCA_964432545.1 uncultured Candidatus Bathyarchaeia archaeon
GTGACAGACCTGGCAGGAGGCGAGCGTCTGAACAGGTTTGAGAGAATCGTACTGACGAACGCGGTGGGGGCGATGGTGGGAATGCTCGAAACGATCAAGGAAGAGGGTGGTGAAGAGAGACCGCTTGTTCTGGCCTCCATGATGGGGTCGACGACGCCGTGCGTGCGCGGGGCGAGGGAGGTCTTGGAGAAGGAGGGATACGAGGTGGCGGTCTTTCACGCCCAAGGCAGCGGCGGAAGAGCCATAGAAGAGCTCGTCAGAGGGGGAGGTGTGTCAGGGGTCCTCGACATCACCACCAGCGAACTGGCAAGCGAGTTGGCGGGGGGTCCATTGACCGCCGGTCCTGATAGGCTCAAAGCCGCCGTGGAGATGGGCGTGCCCCAGGTGGTGTGCCCTGGCGCTCTGGACATAATCCCGTTCTGGGGCTATCACATGATCCCTCCCCGCTACAATGACAGGTGCTTCCACCAGCACTCACCCTCAGTGGTCAATATGAGAACCTCTAAAGAGGAGGCTGTTGAACTTGCAAAGACGTTTGCCCAGAGGTTGAATAGGGCTAAGGCTCCTGTGTCAATTGTAATTCCGGAACGGGGATGGAGCGAGTACGACCTTCAGGGCGGAGTGCAGTGCGTCGACAGTGAAGGGCGACAGACGACACGTTCCTGGTACGACCCCGAGACCGACAAGGCCTTCACCGAGACCTTGGCAAGATACCTTGACCGGTCAAACCCGAACATCACCTTGGTCACGGTCGACGCCCATTTGAATGATGACGCCTTCGCGTCAGAGGTAGCAGCAGTCATACTCGACATGTTAGGAAGAGCAAAGAAAATGTGATAATCTAGATTGAGCGGTACCTAACAACCAGTCGGCGTTCGAGACATCTTATGCCGCTATTTTCCGCCCACCGCGAGGACGAGCATGATGAGGGTGAAGAGCAGGACGGTGACCCACGCATGGTAGAGTCTGGTGAGGATCTCGTTGTTGACGAGGAATAGGGATGCAGCGAAAACTACACCCAAAACTGCGTACAGGGACAAGATTCCCTTCAGAACTTTTCCGATATTGTGTTTTAAGATGTAGGCGAGTAGGACAAGTCCGAAGACAAGCCATACTATTACAGCGATCATACCGAAGTTCATCACACCAGCACCTCGTCAGTCACTTTGTCGATGACGTGGATCTTGTCCATGTCGAACTCAAGCCACTTGGTCTCTCCCGTCTTGAACACTAGCTCGGGCGGGGCGACCACTTTGAATAGGTCCGTCCCGGTGACGCTCATATCCAAGATGACTTTGGGGCCGAGGCGCTCGGCGACAAGGACCTTCGCCTCGAAAGCGCCTCTTCGCGGTTTGTCTAGCACTTGAATGTCTTCTGGGCGGACGCCGAGAGTGAACCCTTTTCCCCCCATCTCCTTCCGGATCTGCCCCCGGTATCTGGAGACGTCGATGGTGAAGGGACCCTGGTTCAGCAGACATCTACCGCCTTCCTCCTTGACGGTGCAGTCGAAGAAGTTCATGGGCGGGCTCCCGACGTAGCTGGCCACAAACCTGTTCTTCGGTTTCCCGTAGACTTCCAGCGGGGTTCCGATCTGCTTGATCTGCCCGTTGTCGATGAGGCAGATCCGTTCTCCCATCGCCATGGCTTCGGCTTGGTCGTGGGTGGCGTAGAGGAAGGTCTGGCCGAGCTGCTTCTGTATCCGTTTCAGCTCGATCCTCATCTCGAGACGGAGGAGGGCGTCGATGTTGCTGAGGGGTTCGTCAAGCAGGATGGCTTCGGCGCTTCTGACGATCGTCTTGGCGAAGGCGACGCGCTGGGCTTCTCCCCCGCTGTAGGTGCGGGGGTATCGATTGAGGACGTGCTCCACCCGGACCATGTGGGCGACCTCGGTGACCCGTTGCTGAATCTCGTTCTCAGGGACCTTCTTAATCCGGAGGGGGAAGGCGATGTTCTCGAAGCCTGTCTTATTGGGGTAGAGGGCGAGGGACTCGAAGAACATGGAGATGTTTCTCTCGGCAACCGGTACTTCGTCGACGAGCCTGTCGCCGATGTACACGTGTCCTGTGTCAGGCTTCTCCAAGCCTGCGACGAGGCGAAGGAGGGTGGTCTTCCCCGCGCCAGGGTGGCTGAGGAGGCAGAAGAACTCCTGGTTCTTCACTTCGAAGGTGATGTCTTTGAGCACTTGGTGTTTGCCGAAGCTTTTGGACACTCCCTCAAGTCTTATTCCTGGCATGGCGTTCTCCTTCTAGATGATGCATCTCTCCGTCTTCTTGTCGATGATGTGGATGGCGTCCATGTTGAATGTTATGTACCGCTTCTCCTTCGGCGTGGCGGCGAAGGTGGGGGGAGCGAGAATACGGACGAGATAACTACCCAGCTGGGCGTAGACGATGCATTCCGATCCCATGGGCTCATAGGACTCGATGGTGACCTCGATGGCGTCTTTGGAAGGAGGCTTCTCGTGGATTTTGACATCCTCGGGTCGAGCGCCGAGGATGACTTCAGGCCCCGCCGCCGCCTTCTCAAGTATGGGCTTCAGATGGGTGACGTCGACTTCAAAGGACCCCTGGCCTAGGCAGCATGCCTTCTCTTTCATTCCGGTGAGGGTGCAATCGATGAAGTTCATCGGTGGGGTCCCGATGAAGCCAGCGACGAACTTGTTGACTGGTTTCCTGTAGATTTCGTCGGGTGTGGCGTACTGCTGGAGGAGGCCCTTGTCCATGACCGCGATCTTGTCCGACAGCGCCATGGCTTCGATCTGGTCGTGCGTAACATAGACGACCGTCTGCTTGATCTCCATCTGCAGCCTGCGGAGCTCGGCCCTCATCTTGACTCTGAAAGCTGCGTCGAGGTTGCTGAGAGGTTCGTCCAACAGAAGGATGGAGGGCTTGGTGACGAGGGTGCGCGCGAGGGCGACCGTCTGGAGTTCCCGCTGGGTCATCCGGGCGGGCATCTTGTCCAAAATCTCTGAGATGCGGAGGAATTCGGCCATGGACTTCACTTCCCTGTCGACCCTGGCTTTAGGAAGTTTCCGTATCCTCAGGCCGTAGGCGATATTGTCGTAGGCGTTCATGTGCGTGAAGATAGCGTAATCCTGGAAAACCAGGCCGATCTTCCTCTCTTTGGAAGTGAGATCTGTGATGTCGTTCCCATCGAAATAGATTTTACCGCTTGTGGGCCGGAGCAGGCCCGCGAGCATCTTGAGCGTCGTGGTCTTTCCGCACCCAGAAGGGCCGAGGAGGGAAACGAGAGTCTTGTCTTCGACTTTGAGCGTCAGGTCGTTGACGGCGACGAGGTCTCCGTATTCCTTTCTCAAGTTT
>CAYSNV010000159.1:0-3290 GCA_964432545.1 uncultured Candidatus Bathyarchaeia archaeon
AAGACCATAAGTTTAAAACCGGAAAAAACGTTCTCAAACACAGGGGTCCACTCCAAACCTAGTAAGAGCGCATATACAATCCTAAGATCCAACTGTATCCGTATACCTAGAATCAAGGCAAGTGATAGAGATACAGTTCCCGCGACAAACCCTTTGATTCTCGCCACCTGTACTGGATCCTTGTCGGAGAGTTTGCGGGTCAGATTGTTGTCTATTCCCCAACACACCATTGCAAAGACCGACAATAATGGACCCAGTAGCACAAACTTCCCTTGACTAGGGTTCCAAGTTAAAAATACCCCTGCTGCAGCCATACTTGCTAACGCTATCCATAGGCGTTTTCCCGCATTTTCCTTGAAAACGAAAACCGCGATTGAAGTAGTAGCAACCCCCTCTAAGTTCAGCAGTAAAGATGCAGAAAAACCTGAAACAAGACTCAACCCCATCATCATGCTTATCGGCGCCAATATTCCACCCGCAATTATCGCGCCGACCAGCCAAGAAAAATCCCCCCTATCCAATGATGCCATTGTATCATAGGACGTCCCCATCTTTTTTCTTCCGATACAATACAAGGATAGCCCGATAAATGCACCAAGATAGAGCAACCCCGCCAGAGTCACAGGTGGAATCTCCCTAATAAGTAACTTAGCGATGGGTGGGCTAATGCCAAACAATACGGCAGATATTATGATAGAGATGAACGGACTTTTTTCCAATTATTTCACATTTATTATTTACTTAGGAGATAAAACACCTTGGCTTTAACTGCTACCATATAGTGACAAGATTACGTTATCACCAAGAAGTAGTGATGGTGCGGGCATTGTAGTTTGAACCCTATCTCTCTTGATCTTACGCCGAATTAGATGTGTTAGACTTGACTTCTCTGCTAGCGCATTCAACATGCTTTAACGGTCTTTAATGATGTCCACGTTAACCTGTTAACTCTAACTAACTTCGCGATCTATTGGTTCGGTGGAGGGTGCGCGGCTGAGAATCTGACGATGGGTTCAAATAGCCATGTGAAATCCTGTGTACCCTGCTGTTTAACGGTGTTACTATGAGCAGAGTTGCGGTCGTGAAAGGAAGCAATCCTCCCGAGATGACTGTGGAGGCTCTAGAAAGCGCGGGAGCTCACGAGACCCTCGCAGACGGAAAACAGGTCTTGATCAAGCCAAACTTCCTTAATGCAAAGCACCCATCCACAGGTATCACCACCGACAGCAGGGTGATCGAGGGCGTCGTCAGGTTCCTGAAATTCCACCACGTAAAGGAGATCGTCATAGGAGAGGGGAGCGGGTTCGCGGACACTTTGGAAGCGTTCCGTGTGGCGGGCGTTGACGAGGTGGCAAGGCGGTGGGATGTACGCTTGGTCGACTTGAACAGCGACACCTATCTCGAGGTTAATCCCCCAAACCCGCTCACCTTGAAGAGGGTGAAGGTGGCGAAGACCGCACTTGAGAGCACGATCATCAGCGTCGCGAAGCTGAAACCCCACAGGTTCGCCGGGGTCACACTCAGCATCAAGAACATGATGGGCGCCGTGACGCCGAAAGGATCCATGCACGCTCACCTGAGCAAGAACATCGCTGACCTCGCTTCCCTCATAACGCCTCGCGTCGCCGTCATAGATGGGGTAATCGCCGGCGAAGGGCATGAATCGAGCGGAACCCCTGTCGAGATGAACCTGGTCATCGCGGGGACAGATCCTGTCGCGGTCGACGCCGTCGGCGCGGCGGTAATGGGTGTGCCGATAGACGAGTGCAGACATCTGTTGCTTGCGGAGCAGAAAGGACTCGGGACATGTGACCTCAGGAGGATAGAGGTGGTGGGAGAACCCGTCGAGAAGGTGAGAAGGAACTTCAAACGGTCAGTGGGGTCTCGACTTCTCGTCCATCTCAGCTGAACCGCCCAAACCCGAACGGTCACTCTACCTCGAATCGTTCCCCAGGCTTCAGCAAGATAACTCTTGTCGAAGAGTGTGACTCCACCATCTTCTTGAACTCGGTAGGGTCCGTGTCTAAGCGGTGCATTGGAATCGCGTATACCGGTTTGATCGCCAACGCCGCTTCCGCTGCTTCGGGATTATCCATCGTGTACGTGTCGCCTGCCGGAAGCAGTGCGACATACACGTCTTTGAGACCCTTCATCCCGGGGACGAGGTCAGTATCTCCGGCGTGGTAGATCGTTTTACCTTTTACCGTCACCAAGTAGCCGACTCCGGACCCTTCGGGGTGAAAGGGCGTACCGGGAGATCGAAACCTCTTGTAGTTGTAGGCGTCGACGGCCTCTATGGTGATGCCCTCGACGGTGAGCCTCTCTCCCGGTTGAAGCGACTCGACCGTTCCGCCGATCTTGAGGGCGCAGTCGGAGGGCGCGACAACCACTGAGCTTTCTTTTCGCGCTTCCGCTATTTTTGCCACGTCGCAGTGGTCATGATGGGAATGAGTGACAAGTATGAAGTCGGCCTTCTCTTGATAGTCCCCCTCGTAAGGATCGATGTAGATGATTTTGTCGTCTGCCTCTATCTTGAAGCTTGCATGACCAAGCCACGTAATGAGAGTATCCGTCCCCACCATGCTTCACATCCCTAATAGCTGCAGGTTGCCCACATGGACGTTTCTGAGATGTTTCTTCGCCGCCCGGAGGCAGCTCTCCACTTGACCACGCGACGTAAACGGCATATCGCTCATGTAGAAGTCGGGATGGAACAGCAGGAGAGAGTACGGGATCTCAGGGCTGAAACCTGCGATAAACTGCGCGATCTGTTCGACCTCGGCGGCGTCGACGTAGCCGGGGACCAGAAGGGTGGTGGCGGTCAGCACGGGCGGCGCAGTTCTCCCTTCCGCGAATTCTGTTGCTACCAGCTCGAGGTTCCGGTACGCGGCGGAGTTAGGGACTCCGCTGAGGGCGACGCTCAGATCCCTGCTGAAGCATTTGAGATCGAACTTGATGTTCCCGCCGCTCTTGTAGGAGAGTTCAGCAGCCTGCCGAACGAGCTGAGGGTTGCCGCAGCCGTTCCACTCGAAGCATATCCTCAGGATTCGTCGCGGGGACTCCTCCAGAAGCCGTCTGGAGGCGTTGAGGGCGAAGGGCAGCTGGGGTTCTGGGGAGCCGCCGAAATAGCAGATGCAGGAGCATCTCTGATCAGCCTTCACGTCGGCGACGAACTCTGCCAGAGACCTCGGCTTCTCCTCCCAGAGGTTCTTGTGAGACGGGTTCTGGCAGAAGAGGCAGTTGAAGTTGCAGCCGTAGAAGAAGACGGCGTAGTTGTAGTAGCCTCGCTC
>CAYSNV010000160.1:0-3283 GCA_964432545.1 uncultured Candidatus Bathyarchaeia archaeon
CCACAACATGCTCGACCTGAAGAGGTATCTGAGTGGGGACAAAGATGGGTAGCGGTCGCCTTAAGGATCAATTCGGGGATAGGTTCAACCAGGGGCAGCCAGCTTGGTCCGGCGAAAAGGGCGGAGAGTGCCTCATCGGCGGAGTGAAGCAATTTGGGGAGCATGAAGTTCGCGAAGTATCCGCTGGTGGGTACGAGCTGTCAAAGGGCGGGGTGGTCGTTGGGAGCTTTAGAAGCGGGAGGATCGACCCGGACAGGGTGGTTTTCCCACTGGGCCACGGAACGCGGCTGGAGGTGTCAAATCAAGGGACGAGGGAGATACTGGCTCCTGAGAAGGCAATGTTGGGAGGCCTGATAGCATCGGATGGCGGGAACCACTTTTACTGTAGGCATGACAAGAAGACAGGCCGTTACGTCTGTTACTACACGACAAGATTCGCATCGGAGGATCGCGGATTGATGGAACTCTTCGACAGCCTTTTCGAGGCGGTCTATGACAAGACGCCAGGTCACTATGGAAGTGAGAACATGAGGAAGGGTTACATCAGTAGCAAGGGGGTATTCTACGATTTGAGTGACATTGACATTAAGACTGGCCCTGACGAGTTCCGCGTTCCTAGGGAGCACCTAGACCACGCAGGCAAGCAGGCGTACCTAACCGGGTTCTTCTCTGGCGATGGGAACGTTAGTGTATGTAGACGGGGCGGAAGGGTCGGCTACATGGTCAGGGTCTACTCAAGCTGCAGAGAAGGACTAGAAGGCGTAAGAGATCTCTTCCTAGATCTAGGGTTCCATCCTCATGAGATCCATGATGAGATAAGAGTAAGAGAGACAAGAACAGAGACATACTTCACTTTCTCGATACCCACGGAAGAACATCCGCGGTTCATTCATGAAATAGGGAGCTACAACTCAGAACATCGGAAGAAATTTGAGGACATGGAAAGGAGAGCGGGTCGAGATTATGAGTGACAGGAGTACGACTGGAAAGATGACCTCGCATCGGATTTGGTTTCCGGCTGATCTCCCTCAAGATGTTAGAAAGAGAGCAGAGGAACATATCCGGAGGATGTGGAAGAACACAACTAAGGAGTGTGAGCTGTGGATATCCGGCAGGGATAGACAGTTAGGGGCGGGCTTCGGCGTCAGAGCCTACGCGGTCGCCCCCCAGATCGTGCCGAGCCTGGTTGAGCGGCTGATGGACCTAGCGATGGCTCGTAACAACAAGATACACGATGTCGGCCTAGAGCTGCATGGCAGGGTAGTTTCCGCAGGCGAACGATATCAAGACGACATGCAAACCGTTCAGAAGGCCTACGACGAACAACAAAAGATATTGACTGAGAGAGTCAAGGAAGACGGTCGCGTCAGTGAAGCGTTGTCCAAGGGAGCGAAGGATGTCTACGTTTATGCTCAGACCAACATCGTGTGCGAGTTGCGGAGCGAACAGGCCAGCAAGATAGTCGTCGAAGCGATTGCAGATTACCTTGAACTTACCATGGAATGCCTTGACCTTCTGGTCGATGAGCTAAGGAGGCGCGGTCTGGCCGGTGGTGTCGTTGGCTACAGGCTTTGGCGTGACCTTGACCGGCTGGTAATTGATGAGATACGAGTGAACGACGAAGACGTGTTGGTGTGGCTTCTATATCCGGCGAAGCGAGTTGCTCACAGTTGAAGGTAGCGAGGGATGGAGATTCCGCGACGCTCAACGCGTCGCTTTTGAACCATCGCTCTCGGGGTTATGAGCCCCGCGGGTTAGACCTAGCTACCCTACTTTGCGCGCACAAGCGTCTCGCTTTCCCTCGCCAATTCCACAACTTGACCGCACACTCTTAAGTTTTTGGCGCGCATCTCACTACGATATTCCCCCTGGGCGTAGTCAGTTATGTTCTGAGCTGACCATGACTTCAATTCAGATAGACCGAGTGTGATTCGCATCTTCTGCTGCAGTCATGCGATGTTGACCTGCGCGAAGGCAGACGTTGAATGCTAATGCGATGGCCTTAGGCTACCCATGAACCCAACTCAGAGTAAATAGCAAGTCTAGGTCGCAGACGAGCCAGCAACACGCGATGCCAAGATCATACCGTTCTGGAGTACAGCCACAACGCATTGCCGATAGCAGGCGATGTTTGGAATCTTCATTGGGCACGTGCTTAATGATCACGAAGCTCTCCACGATCTCTCCTGGTTCACAGAATCCCTGTCGCCTGTGACCGACTGACATGTTCATCAACGCCCAACGACGAATCCTCCGTCGTCTAAGTAAAAGCCCTACTGGCTGCCAGACGGAGCTGGTCCCAATCGCGTCCATACTGACCAGAGAGGCAAGAAAGGAGGGAAGAAATGTTTAAATACATACGTCTTGTTACGTTACGTAACGAAATGCCTACCGTTCGGGTTTCCATCCGCAGAAAGAGGGCTGTGGTTCAGTTGGAGGCGGAGAACATAGACGACATGAACAAGCTGTTGGAAGATGTCCCGAAGCTGTTTGGCCGCATAGACGAGGCTGTCGAAAGCGCCGCCGTGGGGGAGGAAAAGGTAGACCTCAAGGGCATAATGCGATTCGACGAAAAGGGCTCTCCGATACTCAAAGTGATGGACAGCTCCGTCACTGACAAGGAGGCCATAATGCTTCTGCTCTTGCCCGCGGGCGACAAGGGATTGAAGAGCGGTGACATTGGGGTTCAGTTGAGCCTCAGCGGGATCGTTGCGGCGGGCTATCCAGCGCGCCTCACGGAAATGAGAAGGGAAGGGTTTGTGATGCGAACTTCCTCCGGGGAGTATCTGTTGACGGAGAAAGGCAAAATTATGGCCTCAGAGCTGGTCAAGCGCCTGAAGGGGGTGGTTCAACAATGACGTCAGAGGATCTGGAGGTCTTCATCGAAGTCAAGAGCGGGGAGAACACTGTGTCGTCCAAGTTCTCCGGGGAAACTTCGGAGGTGGTCAGGGCCGTCCAAAAATTCTTGTCGGATTCGATCCCAGCCTTCTCTGTCGGGAGCAAGATATTCCTACGCATCCCGTCTGCCTCTGAACTAGCAGATATGATCGGACCCGATGTCAAGGTGAGCGGCGCCGACATCATATTCGTGAGGAAGCCAGGCGATGCGCTGGAGGGAATACGCAAGGCGCTCGTCGCCGCTAGGGTGGCAAACGAACTGGGCGCAAGGCAAGCACCAACCCTGTCCGTCAAGGAGATAGCTGTCGCGACCGGCATTGCTGAGAAGACGATCAACAACAACCTCACGAAGTTAACCAAGCAGGGCGAGGTGGAAAGAGCAGCC
>CAYSNV010000161.1:0-3269 GCA_964432545.1 uncultured Candidatus Bathyarchaeia archaeon
CCCTGGGATAGTGGTTAAACCGCTGAAAACGTTTGCTGACGAGCGTGGGTTCCTTACAGAGATCTTCAGGTCCTCGTGGAAGGAGGTCTTCAGCGACGAGGTCGCCCAGGCGAACCTCTCCGTCACGTACCCCAACACGATACGGGCGTGGCACAAGCATCAACGGGGCCAGACCGACTGCTTTGTGGCCGCCAAGGGCGCCGTCAAGATCTGCGCCTACGACCAAGAGAACGGCGACCTCGACGAGATCATATCAACCGGAGCCCAGCTTCAGATCGTAAGAATCCCGGGACACTACTGGCATGGCTTCAAGGCGATGGGCAACGAGCCCGCCTACCTTGTCTACTTCGTGAACAAGCCCTACGATGCGCAGGATCCGGACGAGGTGAGAAGGCCATGGAACGACCCGAAAATAATCCCAAAGAAGGTGAACGGGAGAGGCGATGACCCGCGCTGTGGCAAGCCATGGGACTGGCTCGCCCTGCCACACCGGTGACGAACATGCGCCTACTCGTCACCGGCGGCTTAGGCTTCATCGGAAGCAACTTCGTCCGACACATTCTCAAAAAATGTCCAGACATGCACATCGTCAACGTGGACAACCTCTCTTACGGTGCCAACCGCGCAAATCTAAGAGACGTTGAAGGCGATAGACGTTACCAGTTCCTCAGGGGAGACATCACAGACACTGGGCTCATCAACAGGCTAATCCCTGATGTGGATGCGATCGTGAATTTTGCGGCGGAGTCGCATGTGAACAGAAGTATCGCCGACCCCTGGCCCTTTTTCAAGAGCAACGTACAAGGCGTTCTAACGATCCTCGAGGGCATGCGGCAAGCAGGGGGGAAGATCAGGCTTGTTCACGTGGGTACCGACGAAAGCTACGGAAGCACCGCCAACGGCTCCTTCCGAGAGGAGGACAGCCTGACTCCCTCCTCACCCTACTCCGCGTCCAAAGCGGCCGCGGACCTCTTGTGCCTCGGCCATCAGACCACCTATGGGCTTGATGTGGTAATCACCCGATGCACTAACAATTTCGGGCCCTACCAGTCTCCAGAGAAGCTCATCCCCAAGACTACCATCAGGGCGACGCAGCGACTGCCAATCCCCGTCTACGGCTCAGGGACTAATGTGAGAGACTGGATCCACGTCCTAGACCACTGCGAAGCTCTCGCAACGGTGCTTGACAGGGGCGTCTCTGGTCAAATCTACAACATCGCCGGGGGAAACGAGTACCACAACATCGACATCGTCAAACAGATCCTCAAGATCGTCGAAAGAGGTGAAAGCCTCATACAGTTCGTCGAGGACCGGCCGGGCCACGACCTCCGCTACAGCCTCGACTCCTCGAAAATCGCCAAGGAGCTGAAGTGGAGGCCTTCACATGATTTCGCGTCCGCTCTACGTTCAACCGTCGGCTGGTATCTCCACAACGAGCAGTGGTGGAAACCTCTCGCGAGCGAAAGTTTGCTCCATCCAACCCCATGGAAGCTCAAATGGTGAAGCTTATTAGAAGTCGCGTTGAGAGAAAAGGTCTGAGAGAAGAGGCATGAAAGGGCTACTGCTTGCTGGAGGCCACGGAACCCGTCTGAGGCCTTTAACCTTCTCCGGCAACAAACACCTCCTCCCAATCGCCAACAAACCCATGATCCTGTACGGCCTCCAACACCTCATCAACTCCGGGATAAAGGAGGTCGGGGTGATCTTGGGGCCGGTGAAGGAGGGGGTTGTTGAGCTTCTCGGAGATGGAACCCAGTTTGGCGCTGACATCACCTACATCGACCAACCCGAGCCGAAGGGTCTCGCTCACGCCGTCTTGACGGCTAAGCGCTTCCTGCAAGGAGAGCCGTTCGTCATGTACTTGGGCGATAACCTCCTTAGACAAGGCGCAAGGCCTCTGGTGGACATGTTCAACAGCAACAACAGCGACTGTGTGATCGGAGTGACGAAGGTCAAGGACCCCAGCCGTTACGGCATCGTCGTCTTCAACAAGAAAGGAAAGGTAGAAAGGCTTGTGGAGAAGCCGAAAGACCCAGTGAGCGACTGGGCTCTTACAGGCGTCTACGTCTTCGGCGAGCGGATCTTCGACGCCGCCAGGCGGATTAAGCCTTCATGGCGAGGCGAGCTGGAGATCACCGAGGCGATTCAGACCCTTCTCGACCAGGGCGCGAAAATCGACGTCCAGTATATTCAAGGCTGGTGGAAGGATACGGGGAAGCCTGAAGACCTCCTAGAGGCGAACCAACTCATTCTTCAGGAATTACAGGCTTCTATCCGGGGAGTCGTTGAGCCAGGCGCCACCGTCTCAAGCAACATCTGTGTGGGGGAAGGCTCAGTGGTCCACGACCGCACGACGATAAGGGGCCCCGCCATCATCGGCGACCACTGCGAGATCGGCCCTAACGTCTACATCGGCCCCTACACCAGCATCGGCAACGACGCGACGGTGAGAAACAGCGAAGTCGAAAACAGCATCATCATGGACAAAGCGTACATTGACTGCGGTAAGCGCGTCGTCGACAGCTTGGTTGGAAGACAGGCCCGCATCGTCAGCTACGAAGGTAACGTCCCAAGAGGCTATAAGCTCGTGCTCGGCGACATGAGTCATGTGAGCCTGTAGCTTCGCCTCCGCATGCACCGGGATGATAACCTCTCACCTCGCGAACCCTGCGAAAAGCACAATAATTGCGCCGGCCACTATTACACGGTGTGGTCGGCATGGCTGAATTATCAAGAACTGATTTTACTTTTTACAACCTTCAAACGAAAAAGAAGTCGAGGGGTATTGCACCCCTCTTCCCCGGGTGGCAGCAGGACGAGAACCTCGCTGTCTTCTGCCCA
This sequence comes from uncultured Candidatus Bathyarchaeia archaeon, assembly GCA_964432545.1. Taxonomy (GTDB): domain Archaea; phylum Thermoproteota; class Bathyarchaeia; order 40CM-2-53-6; family DTGE01; genus CAYSNV01. The sequence goes on from CAYSNV010000161.1 coordinate 2,842, forward strand.
CATGACGACGACGGCCTGCTCGGCGCCGCCTACGCGTGGCTTGCAGCCAGGACCTTCGGCGCCGATGTGCACGTGGTTATCATGTGCAACGGGAGCTGCGGCTACAGCCGCCCCGAAGAGAAGGACACGATCGTCCAGACGCGGATGAAAGAGTCGACCAGCGCTTACAACGCCGTCGGAATCGATGGGCGCCACATCGTCCGCTTCAACATCGAGGACTTCTGTCTCGGCGCCTACAAGGAGTGGCAGCTTCCCGGAGGCGGCAAAGGCGTCCTCGAAGGGGTGGTCCGCATGCTCAGAGAGAGAAAGATCACCCGCATCCTCGCCCCCAACGACTACCGCGAACACCCCGACCATCTTGCGGCCTCACTGATCGCATCCTACATAGGCCCCCAGGCAGGAGACAACATCGTCGCAGACTGGGGACC
>CAYSNV010000162.1:0-3263 GCA_964432545.1 uncultured Candidatus Bathyarchaeia archaeon
GCAGAAAGCTTTGACGTAAGGCTCATAACTTGTGCTGATGATGTAGGCGGGTAGATTCAGCGCCCTCCAGACGAAGTGCAATGTCTCTTTTGCACCAGGCATCAGCAGGATGTTCTCCTTGGAATATGTCTGGATGCCTTGGTCCGTGGCTCCAAAGGCCTTGAGAAAAGGGAGGATGAGCCGTAAAGTGTTCCCTGCCTTGTAGTTCTTCCTTTTGAAGGCGTAGGCGAGGACGTCGTCGTAGCTACTGACAACGCTGAAGAATTTGCCGCCGTCGATCCCTAGCCCTCGCAAATAGTGAGCGGCGAGTTCGTACGCGTTGTCGTTCTTCGTGACGGGGCCTTCCCCATCTGTGATGAAAACGGTCACTTGGATCCCTTCAAGTGTCTCTCAACAGCGTCAGAGAGGGGGAGACCCCCGAGGATTCTTCTCCCATAGGCGTAGACGACTCGGTCTCTTATGGCGAGTTTTCCTTCTGCGAACATCTTAACGGTTTCGATGAGTAAGGGGATTTCCCGTGCAGCCTCCTCCTGACGGATCGCCTTGAAGAGAGGGTTGGTCTCGTACCCGTTTTCCATGATGTCCCGCATAGACGTGGTCCGCAGCCTCGCGTCAAGGTCTGACCAGAGCGTGTCAAACGCCGGTCCCCTTATCGGGAAAGTGCAGAAGGTGACGGGGGGTCCCTTGTCCAGAATTTCGGCGACAAGATGCATCATGCATCCTGCGTTGTGGGCTCTCTCTGTGATGAGCGCCCAAATGACCTGCTGCCACGACCCGGCCGGTCCTCCCGGAGGTGCTGGGTGAAGGTTGATGATGCGGTATGCCTGGACCGTGAGCTTGCTGAGGATTAACATGTACCCCGCAAGTACGTTCAGATCGACCGGTATCTTTTGGAGGCGCTCCATAATCTCTCTGTCGTAACTCTCTCTCCACATTCGGAGCGTGGGGGATTCGCAGCCTAGGGTGCAGCTTTCGGCGAGTCCTTTTTGCCGGTCAGCGGGTTTGAATCTCGCGTGAGACGAGAAGACGATTTCTATGCCGTACGCCTTCGCTAGGTCGATCAAGGCGTCGCTCTCAGGAGATTCACCGTACTCCCTGTTAATGAAAAGGTAACGTATGGCTGCGTCTTTGATGTAGCCGTCTTGGATGGCGCTGTGGATGGCGGTCAGCAGATCGCGGGCCGCTCTGTCTCTTCCACTTGAGAACCAACCTATCTGATACAAGAGGCTTAAAAGTCACCTTAGTCTCTTCATGTGCTCTTTGCAGTAGGCGATGTGTCTCTCGCTGGCGATGTCCCATCTGTTCCAGAGCGGACCGTCAATATGTCTGACACCTTTGAGGGACGTGTCGCGGGCTTCTTCAATGCTCTTTCCAATACCGAGCACTCCTACGGTGCGTGATTTGAGAGTGTAGGTGAGGTTGTCTTTCAGCTCAATTGACCCGGGGTAGACGCGGAGTCTGCTCTCGTGGGCCTCCGCGAGCTTGTAGACCTGTTCGAGGTTGACGACGCTGCTACCGGTGTAGTGCTCCCTGTAACCGCCATAGGTGAGAGGTACAGCGTATGTCAAAACGGCTGCTTCCCTGCGGAAACTTGGCTTCTTTAAAGTCCCATTGACCATACCGAAACAAATGTCAACAAAGTCGTCTTCCAAGGTGGGGAGCACCGCCATTATCTCAGGGTCGCCTGGTCTACTATTTATCTCAAGGATTTTGGGGGTGCCCGCGGTGTGGATAAAGGCGATGTAGAACGGGGTACCGCGCAGAGACGACCCCTCGCCGGATTCTCTAAGCCTATGGAATATCTTGGTGGCGATCTCGATCTCGGTCTCCCGGTCGCTCTGAGTCATAAAGGGGAGGTAGTCCTCTTCCGAGCGGTAAGAGCCCATCCCCCCTGTATTAGGGCCTTTATCTCCGTCAAAGGCACGTTTGTAGTCTCGCGTCTCCGGCATCGCGACGAGACTCTTTCCATCACACCACGTTTGGAAGCTAGATTCCTCGCCTTCCACTTTCTCCTCGATGATAACCTTCTGACCTGTGGGGCCGCCGAACAGGGAGAGAAGGTGCGCCATTGCTTCTTCGGTGGTCAGGAAGTGTTCCCCCCCGACCCCCACGCCTTTTCCGTAGCCGGGCTTGTCTGGTTTGATGACGACCCTGGTGACTCCCCCGAGCTCGGCAATCCACTTCTTCGCTGCTTCAGAGGCCTTGTTGGGAGGCGGATACTGTTTAGGGTCGAAAATCTGGAATCTTGGATTTACCTCGGGCACGGTCTCCGATAAGAGGAGGCGCTGTTCCACTTTGCTTCTCTCGATTGCAGAATCCTTGGTCGGGCAGATGAAGGGAATCCCGGCCTCCCTCTCGATAAGGTCCCTCACCCCATCGATGATTGGTCCTTCGGCTCCCACTATCCCGAAATCGATGCTCTGTTGATGCTTAACAGCCAGATCGCATATCTGCTGGACGTTAAGGTCGGGGATGACCTGATGCACCTTGGCTATCTTGGCGTTGAGCGGATTCCTCTGTTTATCAGCGATGTAGAGTTCAACCTCGTAGTTGTGAGATCGATGCAGGGTGTCAGCCAGAGCCGCGCAGCGGGCGCCATAGCTGACCACAAGGACTCCGACCTTCTCCAACCTAACATCCCTTCATCTCTTCTCTTGTTCGAAAAACCGGCTGACTCTTAAGGCAACTGTAGTCACCCGTCACGCATGAGGCGCACAGCTCCTTTCGAGGCAATCCGATGCCGCGGCTTAGGTGTTTGATGTCAATGTAGCCGCAGAAGTCGACGCCCAAGTATTTACTCACTTTCTCGTTGATCTCGTTAAAGTCGCTTCCCTCACGACACAGATTTGGCACGAGCAACTCCTCCCGAGTTGGGAAGTCGATGCCCATGTAACAAGGATGTTGGATCGGGGGGAATGCAAGGTACCATTGGATCTTCTTCGCTCCTGACGCACGAAGTCGCCGAACGATCTCCTTGGAGGTGGTCCCCCTCACGATGCTGTCGTCGACCACGACAACCTTCTTGCCGTCTATGATAGGTTTTATCGGGATCATTTCTCGAATTATCTTTTCTCGTTCAGTCGGCTCGATGAAGCTCCGCAGAGTCCCCTTCTTCCTGTACCGGTCTTTCATCAGGCCCTCGCGGAGGAGGATGCCTGCTTCCTCGGAGAAACCGATTGCCGTCGGCCTCGCGGTGTCAGGAATCGGGATAACGACGTCTCCTGCTATCTCATCCTCATACATCTTCGCGAGTTCTTTGCCGC
>CAYSNV010000163.1:0-3257 GCA_964432545.1 uncultured Candidatus Bathyarchaeia archaeon
TCTCGGTGTCGATGACTACGACGTCGGCTTCCGTCTTGACGCGGTGGAGACTCTCCAGATCCGTTACGACTATTGTCTTAAGCCCTTTCTTGGCGTACTGGGCACCGGTGTCGCTCGCGCCTGTGAGGTCGTCAGCTATCACGCCGTGCTTAGAACACAAGGCCAAAAGCACCCTCTATCTGAGCAGGAACTGAATAGCTTACTTGACCTATAATCCCTTTGATCAGAGGAGTGCTAAGTGATCCTTGCGCGGATGGCCCAAGAAATACCTGAATCGTTCCGGTTCCTCAGGAACTGTGTCGAATAGGGTAGGTGAGGGGGCTCAGGAGAGAAGGGTGACGAGCTTAGCCTCCTTAACCCCTTTCTTCGTTTTGAGCTCCTCGATCAACTTTCTGAGGCGTTGGGCTTCGCCTTTCACGGTGATGGTCTCCAAGCAGTTGTGCTCGTCGAGGTGTACGTGGGTGGAGGAGACAATTTGCTCCCGGTAGTGGTGCTGGATGTCGTTGATCGTCTTGTTGACGCCAGGTTTGTCGTGATCATAGACTGTGACGATCACGCCTGTCTTCTTTCCCTCTCTCTCTTTCAGCCACCGGTATTCGGCTAGAAGAGCTGTTATGGCATCCTGAATCGCCTTGGACCTGTTGGGATACCCCATGTTCTTGAGGGCCTCGTTGAGATCACTGTAGAGCGTGGTGGGGAGGGTTATGCTGATTCGGGTAATCTTCTTCATCAGGATCCCCGATCTATTGAAGCCATGATCAAGGTCTTTTCTTCGGTGTTCTTAATTAAAAGTTGTTATTAGTGACGAGAAAACAGAATAGCACCGCAACAGCCTTAAGGAACGCACCGATCAGGTTTAAAGCTTCTTTAGACAGGGTACGCAGTCCTCTGAATGTCAGGATACCTTCAAGATCAGGACGGAGTCCTCGAGGTTGATTTCCATGATCCTCAAGCAGTTCAGACATCGGGGTGACAACTTCTCCTACGTTGTCGCGGACGGCAAGACCGAAGAAGCCGCGGTCGTCGATCCGAGCTTCAACGCGGACGTCATTGTTCGCTGGTTAAGGGAACGGAAGCTGAAAGCCAAGTATGTCATCTGCACTCACGGCCACAACGACCACACCGCAGGGAACGATGATTTCAGGAGGGAGTTTGACGCAAGAGTCGTTGCGTACAGACTGTCCCCCGTTCCCAAGGATCTCGCGGTGGCGGACGGGGATACTTTGGGCGTAGGCGAGCTCGGCCTCAGGATAATCCACACGCCAGGTCACACCCCTGACGGTATATGTCTGCTTGTGGATGGCAAGCTACTTACGGGCGACACTCTCTTCGTAGGGGAATGTGGAAGGACGGATCTGCCGGGCGGCAACCCCGTCGACCTTTATCATAGCCTTTTCGAAAAACTGATGACGCTGAGTGATGACGTAGAGGTCTACCCGGGCCATGACTATGGACCAAAACCTTGCTCGACGGTTGGCATAGAAAGGAGAACCAACTACACGCTGGAAAAGCGGACTCTTGAAGAGTTCGTCAAATTCATGAAGCAGCCTTAAGTCATGATTGAACTCTCTCCTCCCTATCTACATCAGGAATATTGTCGTTGATCGCGCGCTAGCTAGCTCTCCCTCTTCTGAGAGGTCTAGGGAAGTATCATGAAGGATCGATTTCGTTAGAAGAACCTTTAGGGGTAACAGGTAAGGATTGATTGACTAGGGTTCAGATCCGAGAATGAAAAACATTCCTACAGGCGAGTTCACTGTGGGTATTGACTTTGCTGTGGCTTCTAGTATCACGATGCAATACCTCTAATGTCATCATCCCGATGCCTACCTTGGAGAAATGCTGTGATGACACAGGAAGCTCAGCGAACTAGAGGGCGCGGCTGCTACCATCGTTTCGGGCGCCCGCAGATGGGATGGCCTATGCGTTTCTCTTGAAAGTTCTATGAAGTATCAGCAGGACTACTATTAGAAGTGTAAGTGTCAGCGCGATGACTTTTCCAATCAACAAGAATACGAGCCGTCCGAGAAGGAGTATGACGAGAACAAGTGCTGCGATGCCAAGGTACAGTCTAACCGTAGACGAGAAACCCCTGTTCTTCTTGAACAGGCTAGGCAGAATGAGAATGGAGAATACTACGGCGATGAGTAGCAGCTCCCAAAACCCGATCATAACGCGGATACCTCCAAGACTGGACGAGCCTCCGATCCTGTCGACTTGACCGAAGAGTCCGTCAACATCGCAGGTCTCATTATGGAGAAGTGGGATGGTGCAGAACAGCGTCGGGGATGGGTCAGTGTAGTAAGGACCTAGGCCAGCGCCGCTGTTCGAACTTAGGTGTGTAGGAGGCTTGAGGTTGAAGCAACCGTGGAGAAGAGTAATCCAGGGGACTACCTCCCATGTGGTTTGACCTCACCTCAAATCCTTTTCCTCTTGGTGGCGGCACCTATGTTCTGGTCTTGACGGTGCGTTCTTAAGTCTTTCTATCTGCGGGAGAACATGGAAAGAAGCAGCATAGCCACCATGAGGATGGGAAAGATCAGCAACGTTAAGATAAAAGTGTAGGTGCGCTTCTTGGCCATCTTCTTACCTCGCGCTTCGCATTCTTTGCTGCAATACTCTCTGGTGGGAGGGACAGAAGTACCGCAGATCACGCAATGTTTATGCTTCGGTATGGACGAAGGTTGCTCCTTCCTTTGCATCACTGCTCATCTCTGTGTGGAACTTGAATGGTCGGCGGAGTAATGGGAGAGACAGTTTAAAAATCTTCCGTCCCTTGCGTTCAGATGACAAGATGAATCCGAAACGCGGTTTCTATCCTTAACAATCACTTAATATCGTTCCTTCAAAAGACTTTCTAGCTCGTGGTGAGCAGTTTGGAGGAGACTCGGAACCCATTTGAGATCGTAAGGAGGCAACTCGACTACCTTGCCGAGATCATGGACCTCGATCACGACGTCTTGGAGCAGTTGAAACATCCCCGGCGGGTGGTCAGCGTTTCGGTACCCATCCGAATGGACAGCGGCGAGGTGCGGGTTTTCACAGGTCATAGAGTTCAGTACAACCTGTGGAGAGGACCCTATAAAGGTGGGATTAGGTACCACCCTGAGGTGAACCTCGATGAAGTGAAGGCGCTGGCGGCGTGGATGACTTTCAAGACCGCGGTCGTCGACATCCCGTACGGCGGCGCCAAGGGTGGAGTGGTATGTGATCCTTCCAAGTTATCAAAGCGCGAAGTGGAGAAGATCGGCGACCCG
>CAYSNV010000164.1:0-3238 GCA_964432545.1 uncultured Candidatus Bathyarchaeia archaeon
GAAGAATCACCATCGACTACATCGAGGAGCCTGAACCCCTCGGCAGGGCAGGGTTCATCAAGTACGGCATTGAGGAGGGACTGATTGACCCCGAAAAGCCGGCGATATTGTTCAACGCCTCAGACATTCTGCGGCTGAGCCTGAAGGATCTCGTGAGACATTACCTTTGGCTCAACATATACCACGGCTTTAAGGTAGTCCAGGTCTTCACATCGGGATTCAGGGTCCAGTATGGCATTGGCAAGGTAGATCTCTCCACATATCAAGTAGTCGATTTCAAGGAAAAGCCTTTGCGTCCAGACCTTGCCAGCACCGCCACCTACATGATTCACGGAAGACTGACAGACTTCAAACACGTCAAGACCATCCCCTCAAACCCTGAGGATGAACTTGTCCAGAAATGGATAAAGGCGAAGATCATCGGAGCGTATATCATACCCCATGAGAGCCTGATCTCAATCAAGTATGAGAAAGACCTCGAGACGGTGGGGGAGATGGATCTGGAGAAGTTTGTCGACGTCTCCCCTACTTGAAAACTAGCCTTGAAGCCGCAGAATCCGTTCTTGAAAAGGTGGAGCTAGCTACATAGAACACCTGATACTGATTACGTAGCGGCCGTTTAGCGAGCTCCAGAGCTGTGCGTATCATGACCTACCAATTCGTCTAGGAGCCTCCGTATCTCAGTCGGGGAGTCGAGGTAGTAAGCGGCGCGGGAGGCACCGATCCCGACTTTGACCGTGAACCCCGATTTAGGAAGAGCGGCGAACAGATCTTCATCGGTTGTATCATCCCCGATCGCCAAAATGAACTCCCATCTTTTCTTCGGAGTCCATTTCAACGCCACTCTGCCTTTGTTAATGCTGGCATTCTTAATCTCGATCACCTTGTTCCCCTCCAAAACACCCAGATCGGTATCAGCCGCGAAATGGGAGAGCGTATCACTCAACTCTTTTGCTCTCACAGATCCTAGCTCGGGGTCTGCTTTGCGGTAGTGCCATACTAGAGAAGAGGATTTCTCTTCGACAAAGGAGCCGGGAGTTCTATCCGCGTACAGCTCGAGGATAGGTCTTATCTCCTTCTTCCATCCGTTTTGTAGAGGCTGAATAGGGCTCCACTCTTTCCCCTTTTCCTTGATCCACGCGCCATGCTCAGCGACTAATCCAACTGCCCGCTCTGCGAACCACTCTTCGAGGACTTCCTTAGGCCGACCGCTGATGATGACGACTTCGTTTCTAGGTTCGAGCGCGAGAGCGTCTAGAAGTCTCAGGAGACCCCGGTCAGGCCTGGCTTCTTCTTGAGTGTCGGCGAAAGGAACGAGGGTTCCATCATAGTCTAGAAGGATCAGACGCGCTGAGCTTTTGGAGTATGCGTTTATCATTTTCGTCTTCCCCTCACCTGTCAGTCGTCGGGTGCGTAGCTGGAATTGAGCTTTCTTTACTGTTGCGAGAGCGTCTAGAAAGTCGGTGGCCCAGCGTACTACATCGTAGCGCTGAAGCCTTGACTGCATAGCCCTCATTCTTCGCACCTTCTCCTCGTCAGGCAGTGACAAGGCCTCCTTTATGGCCTCAGCAACCCCTCTAACATCGTTTGGATTCACGATAGTTGCTTCTCCCAACACTTTTGCAGCTCCAGCCATCTCACTCAAGATCAAGACTCCTTTGCCCTCGGTTTTGGTGGCGACATACTCCTGCGCGATCAGATTCATTCCATCTCTCAGTGGCGTAATTAAGGCGGTGTCGGCAATTGTGTACAAAGCAACGAGGCTGTCAAAAGGTACAGCGCGAGATTGGTAGGAGATCGGCATCCACGCGATCGATCCGTACTTTCCATTGATCTTGCCCACAAGCTCATCTATCTGTCTTTTGAGAAGCTTGTAGTGCTCGACCTCTCCTCGCGAGGGAACGGCTATCAGAACAAGAGCCACCTTCCCTCTGTACTCAGGATTCTTCTCGAGAAAGAGGTCGAATACTTCGAGACGTTGCGGTATACCCTTGGTGTAATCTAGCCTATCGATGGAGAGGATGATCTTGCGCTCTCCCAGCTTTTTCTGAATCTCGTTACGCCTCTTTCTGATTCTCTTGTCTGATGCGGTCGATGAGTATTTCTTGTAATCTATCCCCATCGGGAATGCGTCTACCTTCAACGCACGGTTGCCCGCGGTGATTCGTCCAAGGTTATGTTCATATCCCAACACACAGTGCACGCTGTCAAGAAAGTGACGCGCATAATCATACGTGTGGAATCCTATCAGATCTGCTCCTAAAATACCTTCTAAAATTTCCTTGCGTTTGGGAAGAAGGCGGAATACCTCAAATGACGGAAACGGAATGTGAAGGAAGAATCCGATGGCAGCGTTCGGGAGGCGTTCTCCTACGAGTTTCGGAAGTAGCATTAAATGGTAGTCGTGTATCCAGATGGTGTCTTCGTCCTTTGCGATCTTTGTGAGGGCCTCGCTGAAGGTTCTGTTCACACGTTTATACGCCTCCCAGAAACTATCCTTGTAGACTGAATACTGGGGAAAGTAGTTGAAAAGGGGCCAGACTGTTCTGTTGCAGAAGCCGTTGTAGTATTCTTCTACATCTCCCTTCGAGATTTGAATAGGAACGCATCGGTGCTTGGTTTTCAAACTTGTTCTAATGTCTCGTCGACTTTTCAGCTCATGTGACGAGATGCCGGGCCACCCTATCCAGACACTGTTGCGCGACTTGTAGAATGAGCTTAAGCCTGTGGCCAACCCTCCAACACTCTGCGCGATACGGACGTCTCCGCCCTTTTTCACTATGCTGATCGGAAGTCTGTTCGACACGATCAGTAGTCTTGCCAAAATCGCCTCAACCCTTGACTCGTACCGGTAATCTTTCGAGCAGAGGAATGAAATGGGGGCTCGCCGTAGAGGGTTAATCGAATGTTTAATATTGATTAGATAAATATAAACGCTTAGCCGCAATTCCTCATTATTATTTATGTAGCGCGCGCTCTGCTCATTCCGTACGCTTCTACATACGTATCTACAGTCTGGAAGGCTCTATTGCAGGCTGAGAGATATCGCACAGACCCCGTGGTCTTTTCAGGGGGGTCAGGTCAGCTTTCTCTCCAGATAACGAAGCTTCAACGTCAGAAAGGCGATCACTGTGACAACCACAGCGACAAAGTAGAATCCCACACCCGCGGCCATTCCCACGGAAGCGGCCACCCACAGGGTTGCTGCGGTGGTGACCCCGACCACCCTGTCCTGGGT
>CAYSNV010000165.1:0-3231 GCA_964432545.1 uncultured Candidatus Bathyarchaeia archaeon
AGTACAGGAACGACCCAACCAAGTTGAGCCAACAGTTCAGCAACAGACTCCGCGATATCGCACAATACTGGGACAACTACCTCCAAGCGAAAAAAGTAGTTCTTTAGACACTTCCCTTCAGCTTGTAGGTTAGGTTTCCACGCCGGAGGGTTGTTTCGATGGCCACTGTGGATCTCAAACATCCTCTAAGCCGTTGACAGCTTCATGGAGCGCGAGCTGCTGATACTCGATAGCTGCAAGGTTTCGAAACTTCTAAAACTTGAAGGCTGACGGGCACAACTTGCCCACGGCACATCCCTCACAGAGGGGGCCTTTTGCGTGACAGACCTTTCTGCCATGCTCGATAAGTAGATAGTTGATGTTCGCCCACTCGTTCCTGAGAAACACGTCCATTAGGTCCTTCTCGATCTTGTCAGGGTTTGAGTTCTTCGTGATGGAGAGCCTCTGTGACAGCCTCCTGACGTGGGTGTCCACAGCGATCCCTTCAACGATACCGAACGCGTTGGTGAGCACTATGTTCGCCGTCTTCCTCGCCACGCCTGGCAGGGTCAGCAGCTCCTCCATTGTGGAGGGCACTTGGGAGTGGTACCTCTCAACGATCATCCTGCTAGCCGCCTTGATGTTTTTAGCCTTGTTTCGATAGAAGCCTGTTGACCGTACGTCCTGCTCGAGGCCTCGAAGGTTGGCGTTCGCGAAGTCGTGGATGTTTCTATATTTCTTGAATAAGCCCTGAGTCACTATATTCACCCTTTCGTCCGTGCATTGCGCAGAGAGTATAGTCGCGACCAGAAGCTCCAAGGGGGTGGTGTGCCTAAGCGCGACACGGACATAGCCGTATTGCTTCTTTAAAATCTCTAGGATCTTGGAGGCGCGTTTCTGCCTATCGGACAATTTCTCCCGCAACTTGACCTCACACAACAGTGATCTATTCGGATTCGTAAACCGAGAAGTTCTCTAGACATAGAATCATTCCAAGCGTATTTAACGTTTCCATGGATCATCCGGGACCAGGCCGTGGACATTATGCAGGGGAAGCCGTGGCTGTAGGGGATTGAAAGCAAGATTTTTGAGGCACGCTTCAAAGAGACAGAAGTGGTGGAACGGCATGTTTGAGGATGATCTTGGCGACTGGCTTAGGAGACGGTGGCGGAGAATGCCCTTCTTCACGGGAGGCTTCTTCGAAGATATCGACCGCATGATGGAAGAGATGCTCAAAGAGTTCCAGGAGAGCATCCCCAAAGAGCTGGTTGAGGAGAGAAGGATGCCTGACGGGAGCACGTTCAAACGGATCGGCCCGATAGTGTACGGCTACTCCGTGACCTTGGGACCCGATGGAAAGCCGACCATCCGCGAGTTCGGCAACGTGAGGCCCCCAAAGACCGCGATACCTGGTATGCCAAAGCCGAAACTCGAAGTCAAGGTCGAGCGAGAACCCTTAGTCGACACGATCGAGGAGGATGACCAGATCAAGGTGGTCGCTGAGGTCCCAGGCGTCGAAAAAGAAGATATCAACTTGGAGTTCGCGGAGAAGTCCCTGATCATCTCCGTGAACACAGAGAGGAGGAAGTACTTCAGGAAAGTGGAGCTCCCGGACGAAGTTGACCCGGCGACTGCCAGAGCATCCTACCGAAACGGCGTGCTCGAAGTTACCTTCTCAAGGAAGAAGATAAGGGCGAAAGGACAGAAGATAAAGATCGAGTAAGCGGGGCCGGTCGCCGTATCAGGGGGAGCAGCCCCGCGTAGGGCTACTCCTCCTTGCCTGCATCCTCTACCCCTTTCTCTGTTATGACAAAGACTGACTCGGGGTCGCTGGGCAGGCAGGGGCTGTCGGTGACTCTGGCGGCCCGAGTGTTCGCCTTCGCTTTTCTGAGGTGGACCCGGTGCGTGCAGGCGTGCGCCATGACGTTTCCGCCGGCGGGCCTGTTGGGATCGCCGAAGAAGGCTGCAGGGTTCGCTTGGACTTGGTTGGTGACCACGACGGCCAGGTTCAACGCTTCCGCGAGTCGGAGAAGCTTGTGCAGGTGAAGGTTAAGCCGCTGCTGGCGTTCGCTCAGGTTTTCTCTTCCTATGTAATCCGCCCTCCAATGGGAGGTGACGGAGTCGACGACTACCAGCTTTATGCTGTCTTCTTGACAGAGCTTGAACGCCTGGCTTACTATGAGAGCTTGATGGTCACTGTTGTAACATCGAGCGTAGATTATGTTCTCGAGGATTTTCTCGGGGTCCAAGTCTTTTGCTTTAACCATTTGGTAGACTCGTTGCGGCGCGAATGTGCCTTCGGTGTCGATGAAGAGCGCTTTCCCGTTAAGACCTCCCTGTTCCGCAGGCTGTTGAACTATAATACTCAGCTGCATACAGAGCTGGCTTTTCCCTGTTGCGTATTCTCCCCAGAGCTCTGTTATCGCTTGGGTTTCGATCCCTCCTCCGAGCAATTCGTTCAGCGATTTGCAGCCCGTACCAAGCCTCACCATGTTCATCCGTTGATCCCAGAGTTGCTTCGCCGTTATGAAGTCGGTCCTTATGATCAGCCGTGCTGCGTCAGCTATCTTTGTTGAGGCTTCAAAGGTTAAGCCCGCGTTATCCATGAGCTCCTTTATGGAGGCAACGGCTACGGCCTCGATGGAGCTAAACCCAGCCCCCTTCAACTTTGACGCTGTCGCGGGACCTACCCCCTCAAGGTCCTCCAGGACGTGAATTTCAGACATCGCTCTGACACCTTCTCAGATCAAAACCGAGCCGGCAAGCCTCCAAGATAACTTGAACGTACCATTTCATCTTGAACCAGTGCGTCTCTTGGTTGGAACGTATATTAAGGGACAGAGTTGGGTGAATACTCATATCGGAATTCGCTTTACACAACCACAAACAGGATTCCAATGATAACGAGATGAAACCTGGAGCCCGCCTGAGATCTCTAGGTACTCGGAGAACTCGCAGCAGAGTGGGGAAGAGCCTAGGAAAACTGGCGCTGCGAAGCCCAAAGACGGGGGTATGGGGTTTTGAACGGGTTGTCGCAGGGCGAGGGTGGAGGCGCTATTCCATGACTATCATGGTGAGTGTGCTCTTGACGAAATCGAGCCTTCTGATCCTCGCTATCACAACTTCCTTGAGCTTCTTGACGTCGTCTGTCTCGACTTTGGTCACAATGTCGTAGACGCCGTAGACGAAGCTTACCTCCTTGACGCCCTCCATCTTCCTCAGTTGGGCGATAACTTCGTCCTCTTTGCCGAC
>CAYSNV010000166.1:0-3196 GCA_964432545.1 uncultured Candidatus Bathyarchaeia archaeon
GATGAGGGGGCAGGGGATGATGACGTGGGGAGGCGCAGGATTCGCGTGGCCTCTCTGGATTATCGTATCCTTCACTGTCTTGATCGTTGGGATTTACCTCGTCGCAGCTGGTCTGAGACAGGAGACCCCCCGAGAGGCACGTATGAGCCCTCTTGAGACACTCAAGGCGAGGTACGCCAGAGGCGAGATCACTGAGAGTGAGTTCAAGAAGATGAGAAATGAGTTGATGGAGTAGATCAACCCTTGAACTTGATCCTTCCCATTCTTCCTTTGAGATGTGAGGTGAATTAAAGTGGCGAAAGACCCTATCTGCGGCATGTATGTGGATGAGAAGAACCCGCCGTTCCAGAAGCGGATAAGGGGGAGAATGTACTATTTCTGCAGCCGAAGCTGTCTTCAAACGTTCGAAGCGCCTGAGATAGAACTTCGAAATCTTAAGATTCTGGCCCTTTTCAGCCTGGCGTTAAGCATCCCCACCTTTACCTTTTCTTTCATCAAGGTTCTTCCTTTTCTCCCCAACAACATCTGGTTGTTCCTGTTCGCCACCCCTGTTCAGTTCATCGCGGGATGGAAGTTCTATCGCGGCGCGGGGGAAGCCCTGAGAAGACTCACCGCCAACATGGACACTCTCATAGCTGTGGGCACCTCAGCGGCATGGATCTACAGCACCGTCGTCACCTTCATTCCCGGAGTATTTCCCGCCGGCGAAGTCTACTATGACACAGCAGCGCTGATCATCTCGCTGATACTGGTCGGGAGACTTTTAGAGGATCTGGCGAAAGGCAAGGCGTCCGAGGCTGTCAGAAGGCTGATGGATCTTCAGCCCGCCATGGCGAAGGTCATCCGCGGCGGCAGGGAAGTCGAGATCCCCGTCGAGCAGGTGGAGAAGGACGACATCGTGATCGTCCGCTCCGGGGAGAGAATACCGGTCGACGGCGAGATCATCCAGGGTCACGCCTCCATCGACGAGAAAATGGTGACGGGCGAAAGCATTCCCGTCGAGAAGGACGTCGGGAGTGAGGTGATCGGGGCGACGATCAACAAGGAAGGGATGATCAAGGTGAGGGCGACCAGACTGGGTCAAGACAGCACTCTTGCTCAGATCATACGGCTCGTCGAGGAGGCGCAGCAGTCAGGCGCTCCCAGCCAGCGGCTGGCGGATAAAGTCTCCGCATACTTCGTTCCCGCGGTGATCCTCATTGCAGTCGTATCATCGCTGTCATGGCTCTTGATCGGATCGATGAGAGTCACCTTCGCACTTACTGTCTTCATCTCGGTAATAATAGTCGCCTGCCCCTGCGCTTTAGGAATCGCGACGCCGACCGCGATAATGGTGGGGACGGGAAAAGGCGCCGAGAACGGGGTATTGATCAAAGGAGGAGAGAGCCTCGAGAAGGCCCGCAGCTTGACTGTTCTCGTGTTCGATAAGACGGGCACCTTGACGAAGGGAGAGCCCTCCCTCACCGACCTCATCGCTCAGAAAGGCTTCGACGAGACAACGGTTCTCCAACTCGCCTCAGCCGCCGAAAGGGGGTCTGAACACCCCCTCGGCCAAGCAATCGTCAAAGGGGCTGAGGCGAGAGGCATCGCGATTCCCAAGCTCCAGTCCTTCGACGTGGTGCCTGGGCATGGGGTCAGGGCTAAGGTAAAGGGGAAAGAGGTGCTAGTGGGAAACCGGAAACTCATGCGCGATAACGCCGTATCGACCGAGACTATCGAAGACGAGATAACGCGCTATGAACGTGAAGGAAAAACCGCGATGATCGTCGGGGTCAACGGGAAGGTCGCGGGGATACTAGCTGTCGCCGACACTCTGCAAGATCACTCAGCAGAAGCGATCCGGCACCTCCAAGAGATGGGTCTGGAGGTCGTAATGCTGACAGGTGATAATCGACGAACCGCCGAAGCCGTCGCGCAGAAATTGGGGGTTACCCACGTGATCAGTGAAGTCCTCCCCCACGAGAAAGCGGAGAAGATAAAGCAGCTTCAAGCGGAGGGGAAGATAGTGGGCATGGTGGGGGACGGGATCAACGACGCCCCCGCTCTCGCCCAAGCAGACTTAGGCATCGCTGTTGGAAGCGGCAGTGACGTGGCGATGGAGATCGGCGGGATCGTCTTGGTCAAGGATGACCTCCGCGATGTCGTCACATCAATCCAGCTGAGCAGGAGAACGGTGAGCAAGATAAAGCAGAACCTTTTCTGGGCGTTCTTCTACAACACCGTCCTGATCCCTGTCGGTGCAGGCCTCCTCTACCCGCAGTTTGGCATCCTTTTGAACCCGATCTTTGCCGCCGCGGCGATGGCCTTCAGCTCCGTCTCCGTCGTCTTGAACTCCCTCCTTCTCAGAAGGTTCCAGCCGGTAGTTTAGGAGGTGAGACTTCTTGGTGAGAGATCCGATCTGCGGAATGACGGTCGACGAGAGGAAGACTGACCTCAAGAGCGGGTATGCGGGAAAGACATACTACTTCTGCAGCGAAACGTGCAAAGAGCAGTTCGACAAGACGCCTGAGAAATATGTGAAATAACTCCCCTCCTCCGCTGGGGCACCATGTACTCGAATCGCATCGCGCACGAGTCTTCTAGGTCTGCCTGCTTTCATAGATTTTGATCGTCTGCTCAGCGACCGTGTGGCATGTAAAGTATTTCAGGACTCGTCTTCTTCCGTTTTCGCCCCAGCTCCTTGCTCCTTCTGGGTCCCTTAAAGCCGCCACGATCCCCCACGCGATATCTAAAGGATCATTACCGTTCACATGGACACCTGCCTGGTCAGGCCCGGAGGGTACGACCTGCTCTCTAAAACCCACAACACCTTTGGCGCCAACGACGACTGGCTTCTCCATCGCTATGGCTTCAAGACTGACGACTCCGAAGGGTTCATAAAGTGGTGGAAAGACGCAGAGATCAGCTGCTGCATAATGGAGAATACGCTCCACCTCTGATGCGAACTCGAACCGGCAGATGACCTTCCCCCTCAGACCCAAACGCTCCGCCAGCTCTATTACATCTTTCTGCCAGCGCGCGCTTTGACCCCAGCCTGTGGTTTCGGATCCCGGCAACCGTCCTGCTGGGTCTCGTATACGGGGTTGTGTGCGACAGGAGGCGGAGCCTCTTCCCGGCGGCCGTGGCCCACGCGCTTAACGACTCGATCGCCTTCATCCTGTCATCCCTGATCTGACCCTGCGGGAAGCAACGGCGA